>JAQVWB010000158.1:826-4884 GCA_028698695.1 Syntrophomonadaceae bacterium
ACTGATCCTCTTGTTGTTTGCCAGCACGAGGTCTCCAATGACTATAAACTGCCTCGAGATGCGGAACCCCTGCTTCGTCTTTTGTATCTGTGAGTTGTTGGAGTTGTGGTACTGCTATCCTTAACGCAGATTCAATTTTTTTAAGTCTGGATTTACGAGTATTTTCACTTGTTCTAGCAACCTTCTCTAAAAAGCTACGACCATAAGGATCCTCTGGAATAGCAGGTCCAGGAAAAGACTCCGGATTCCTAAGTAATTGCGGCACCAAATGGAGATAAGAAATTGAATCAAAAAAATCAGCGATTTCCCTAAAAGCTGCATTCGCATTAATCTGTTCTAAATGGGTTTGGGTAAGACGTAAGTCATCTTTTTTATCGTTAGCATCTGGTCTTTTCAGTATCTGTTTTCCGTTTAAATAAACTTCTTCTATATTAACCCGCGCTCTTCGATGTCCCCTAGATTCCTGTACAATTTCCAATATATATTTCCATTTGGGATCACTATCAATTGATTCCGATAAATGAATTTCAATTCTAATCTCAGGCAAATTGCGTGCCGCAAGACAGCGGATTTTAGAAACACCTCCGCGTTGAGAGATGGCCTTTTGTAAACCGCCACCCTCCTGTTTTGCAACATCATGAAGAAATCTAAAAACGTCTAAAAAATTTGATTTTCCTGATGCATTAGGACCAACTACAATTACTCGTTGACCTAGGGCTACATTTACTTCCCTAAAATTTCGCCAATTTCTCAATCTCACATGTGAAATAATAATAATATATCCCTCCAATCGGAGTTACATGGCATTGCCAATAAAAGGAACAGCTTTCAGGTCTCGCTTGATTAGAGAAACATCTTTTTAAGCTTCTTATGTCCGTCTTCGAGTTTCTTTTGCCCATCTTCAAGCTTCTGTTGTTCGTTTTCCAGATTATCCAATTTACTAAACATTTTCCAGGAGTTGTCTGCCGATCAAGGCAAGAAATCTCCTTTCATTTAATTAATCGCCTGAATACTTATACTTCAGATCTGCCAAAAAGGAAATCTTTGGCATAATAGCGTCCAAGGGCTACCAGGGTTAAAATTACCCCCAGGATTATGAGAGCCAGTTTAATATCCTGGGTTTTAAACAGCGCCAGGCCTAACCCGGTATATAATACAGCAGAAGGGACTTTGCCGATAGCTGAAGAAAAAAAGAAATTCCAGAAGGAGACTCCTCCAACTGCTGCCGCTACATTGATCAAAGGTGTGGGTACTACCGGAACAACGCGGGCAATAACGATAGTCCAAAAAGCTATACCGGCATTGGTGCGGTTAACATCATAGCCAAACCACTTATTTAATTTTTGCTGAGCCCACTCAAATCCCAATAGTCGGCATACCCAATAAGCCAGGCAGGCACCAAATAAAGCTCCTGACCAGGAGAGAAAAAAGCCTATTTTAAAACCGAAAAGAATTCCTCCGGCAGCAGCTAAAATTACATAAGGAAAGACCGGCAGGGCAGCTTGCACAACAAACAGGCCAAAGGCAACTGCCGGTGCCATTATACCGAAAGTTTTTATATAGCTTGTTAATGTAGTAATATTGGCTAATTGTTCAATTTCAGACATAGGGGCACCTCTTCTAAAATATGTATATATTATATACTCTATTATCCATATACACCAAAAACCCATCAAATACAAGCAGAACCTGACGACAGGTTTTTTGTATTAACCACTTGCCTTACCACAAATTTATGCAACCTGGTTCTATATTAATCGATTTTTATTGATATGTTATAATTTAATTTAAATAAAACAAAAAGGGTGAAGTTATGCCATTTAATGGACTGGATTTTATTATTGCCGCAATAATTATTTTCAGCATTATTTCTGGTATGCGTCACGGATTGGTAATCGTATTGGGTGAATTCATAGCTCTGCTCACGGCACTGTTGCTAGCTATCATATTCACTGGGGACGTTAGTCAGTTATTGGAAGACACTTTGGCGGTCAGAACTGCTCTGGAACAGTTTTTTATTAGCAATCTGCCTTTCTTTAATACCACCTTGCCGGTGGGAGGTGGTTGGGCAACTTTGGATGGGGTATTGGTTACACCTGCCAAATTTTTTGCGCATCGCTTTTTAGCTATAGTAACTTTCTTACTTATTCTATTCCTGGGCAACAAGTTGTTAAAACTGATTATAAAGGCTCTGGATAACCTGCTGGCTACAGGGGAACTTGGAGGCTTGAATGCCATATTGGGAAGCCTGGTAGCTGCAGGTCGAAATATTTTAATTCTGGTACTGGTATTGGGATTTTTGTATCCGCTTATTTACACGGCTGCTGATAATGGAACCGAATTTGCCCTCATTTTAAGCGGCTATATTGACAACTCCATTCTGGCTTCCGGGTTATTGGAAATATTTAATTGGGGAAAGACCCTGTTTGGAATGCGTGCATAGATAAGAAATATATCGGGAATCTATTTACTGTAAAGGAGGCTAATTATGAAGGAAAATAATCATACAAAAAACAATAATGCATGGTTGCGCATGAATGAGGAAGAAACCGCAGCAGCCTATAATCTGGGCAAACAATACATGGGGTTTTTAAACCGGGCAAAAACCGTCAGGGAAACAATCGGGGATATTGCTGATATAGCAATGAAAAATGGTTTTATTCGCTGGGACAGCGACTTGCCCATTCAGCCGGGACAAAAACTGTTTATCGAACAGAAGGGTAAAACATGCGCCTTGATAATTGTCGGTACAGATCCGTTAGAACAAGGGATAAATATGGTAGTTTCCCATATTGATGCTCCGCGTCTGGACTTGAAGCCGCGCCCTCTGTTTGAAAGCGATGAACTGGCTTTTCTTAAGACGCACTATTATGGCGGCATAAAAAAATATCAATGGCTGGCTATACCTTTGGCTTTACATGGTGTGGTAATAAAACCGGATGGGACAGCTATAAATATCTCTATTGGTGAAAATCCGGATGATCCGGTATTTACCATTGCCGACTTGCTGCCTCATTTAGCCAAAGAACAAATGGAGAAAAAGATGTCCGAGGCAATTAAAGGAGAAAATCTTAATGCTTTGGCAGCCAGCCGGCCGGAAGCTGATCAAGATGCCAAAAATCCTGTAAAAGAATACTTGCTTAAACTGTTGCAGGATAAATACGACCTGGAGGAAGATGATTTTACCAGTGCTGAACTGGAGTTGGTACCTGCTCTGCCCGCCAGGGATGTCGGACTGGATCGCAGCATGGTAGGTGCCTATGGACAGGATGACCGGGTATGTGCGTTTACTTCCCTGCAGGCTGTTTTACAGGTTGGGTCAATTAAACGCACCGCCATGTGCTTTTTTGCTGATAAAGAGGAAATTGGCAGCACGGGTAACACCGGACTGCAATCGTTACTGTTGGAAAATTTGGTTACTGACTTGATGCATGGTTACGGACAGGCAGACTATTATAAGGTTCGCCAGTGTCTGGCCAATAGCAACGCGCTTTCAGCTGATGTTAACGCCGCTATTGACCCTAATTATCCGGAAGTGTTTGAAAAAATGAATAACAGTTTTCTTTCCCACGGGGTAGTATTGACCAAATATACAGGCTCACGGGGCAAATATGACTCCAATGATGCCAATCCTGAATATATAGCCGGGTTACGTCAACTATTTGCCCGACATGAAGTTGTCTGGCAGGTAGGTGAACTGGGCAAGATTGACATAGGGGGCGGCGGAACAGTGGCCCAGTACCTGGCCCGCTATGGTATGGAAGTTGTAGATTGCGGCCCGGCCGTACTGGGAATGCATTCACCTTTTGAGGTAACCAGCAAAGCTGACTTATATATGACCTACAAAGCTTATCGGGCCTTCCTGCAGGAGTTTTGATTGAAAAGTAAGATTCGGTTTTTGGAGAGGGTCTTATTCGTGACTCACGATAAATTGATTGACTAAATATTTAATAAATAAATCCGCGGAAATCCCCCTATCGGGAACTACCGACATGTTCAAGCCTTCGGCTATGAACACAATTAATGTTGCAGTGTTTATCTGCGCAATCCGCGTCTAT
>JAQVWB010000159.1 GCA_028698695.1 Syntrophomonadaceae bacterium
TGATCTGGAAAAGCTCGAAACCTACGGTATCGTTATTGAACGTCCCAGTACCGGAAGCAAAAAATACCGGCTGGCTAATGAATACCTGCCCAAGTTAAGTCCGGAGGCGGCCTCCGGAGTGTATGTATCCATGTTGTTAGACCGTAACACTTTGCTAAATGAAGCGACCAGTTCGGCCCGGGAGGAGCTGGAAAAGAGTATTTTTCGGGAGTCATCCCAACCACAAATACTAAAAGACAGAATATATATATTGGGAGATACTCTGACTGAACCTGAACGGTTTGGGAATATACTGGGGAAGTTAATCAGTAGCATACAAGGGTCTTATCGTATAAAGATGCGATATTGCAATAACCAGGGAAAAGAAACTGAACGCATATTGGAGCCGCTGGGATTAGTATGTAAAAGAGGGGTATGGTATCTGTTTGCCAATAACAAAATAGATGGGCACAGAACCTTTAGAGTTGACCAGATTCAGTCCTTACGGACCAGAGAAAATGAGCGGTTTGAATATCCACAAGGCTACTCTTTGCAGGAACAAATTAAATCCAGTTGGGGAGTATTCTGCAATGATGAAGTAAGCAGAGTGCGATTGAAATTTTCTCCGGCAGTAGCTCACCGGGTACAGAATTTGCGCTATCATATAAGTCAGCGGTTAATTGAAACCTGTCCGGACGGTTCTGTAATCATGCAGTTTGAAGTGTGTGGCTTATTGGAACTGCAGAGCTGGATATTGCAATGGGGTAATCAGGTGGAAGTTTTGGAACCGGCTATATTGAGAGAAGACATTTGTGAAATTGCCCGGCAGATAGCTGATAAATATGTATAAGACCGGCGAAGGTTGACCATCATCAAAAAAACTACTTGTGGAGGTATTTACTATGCCATTTCCACTGGCGATACTGGCTGCGACAGCCCTTATAGCCGCTTTTGCTTTCTTCGGTGTGGGTGGAGCGTTTTATCTGACTATAATTTTTGTACCTATTTATTATGCGGTTACTAATCTTAAAAATAAGATAGCAGTATCCGGAAAGTGGTCGTTAAATGGAACCATATTATTCGAAGCCCTGGTAATTGGAGGGGTTATCGTTTTTTTAATCTACCCGTCTTTAATATACGAATTAGACGATAAGGAACTAAAAATTATTATTACTACGGCCATAAGCATCTATATTTTGATAATCTCCATCGCCTGCAGCCTGCAAAAGAAAGGACAGTAATTCCGGAAAAAGAATTAGTATAATCATAAGTTTTCCGATGGATGTCACCAAGCCAAACATGGGTTTATCAAATAATTAACAATGGAGGTAATGGATTTGTATATTGGGATTGGATTTGGTCTTTATGTGCTGTTTACCATCGGGCTATATCATGTTCTGGTAGTGAAACTGGAGGAACGGTTTGGGACAGGTCCCTGGATAGTGTTTATGCTGCTGGGGGTACTCTGTTTGTTCTTATCCTGGCAAACTTCCAGTCAGACAGTATCCATGTGGTGGGGGTATAATGCATTTTTGAACTTATGGACGGTAAAGGAAATGTTTGATCAGCCCCGGCGTCGCCAAATGAGTTCTGCCAGCTAATTTTATAAGGATATATTCTTTCGAATATCTTTTTCTTAAACCCGATTAGTAGTTTTATAGGTTGACCAACCTAATAAATCATAGCCCAGTCAATAACCGATAAAGCCTTCAACTATCATAAACAGGCCGAAAACTCCCAACAGTAAGCTCCAGACGCTGCCTAATGCTGAGCCATAAAACAAGGCTGTAAAAAACAAAATAACACCTGCGATAATTCGCACGACGCGATCTGCTGTGCCCAAATTGCGCTGAAATGATAAATTCACCATTAACACCTCCGGCAATCAGTTTGTGCATTTAGCAATCTGCGTATTCATTTTTTAAAGCCAATGTTAAAAACCTTTTATAAGACGGATTAATATTTGGCGGTAGTTACATATTTTTCACCGGTATTATCTACCAGACCCAGCCGTAAAAGCCGGCGCAGATGAACAACCAGGCTTACTTTTTCGAAAAAGTAGAAAATATGTTCCGGTTTACCCCATCGACTGTAAATTATCTTGTCGTATGTTAATTCTTCCAATGTTCGGGGACGGGACAGCGATTGCAGTATTTTATCTTCATTGTCATAGAGCTTATCCAGGTATTTTTTCAGCCGGTTTTGTACTCCTTCACTAATCATACCTTTGTGTCCGGATAATATTATGCGCGGATTCAGTTCAATTAGTTTCTCCAGTGAGGTGATTATCTGATCAACATCGCTGGTCTCATTGCCATACCAGGGTCCAAAAGCGGTAAGGTCAAGGTCTCCGCTGAAGAGCAGTTCCTTTTCCCGCCAGTAAAAGGCACAATGTCCGGGGCTGTGACCGGGGGTATGAATAACTTCCAATTGCATGCGACCCAGATCGATTATATCACCGTCATGGAATACATCGGTAATGGGCGAAGGATGAAAATTAATCCAGGATAATAAATCTTTTTGTGCGCCATATTTATCCAGACCATAATACTGATTGAAAACTTCCAGGCTTTGCATGGCCGGAATATCAGCAGGATGGGCGATAATTTTGGCTCCCGGGAACAAGTGATTACACCCGCTATGGTCCCGGTGGAAATGGGTGTTAATTATCATATCTACCGGATGTCCCTGCAGCAACTGCGTGAATGAAGTATCCAAGGGTGTATCAATCAGAGTTTTTACCTCATCATCCAGGTAAAAACAGTAGGAGTGGGGGAATTGACCGCCTTTTCCGGTAGATAACATATAGATATTTTCAAATACATTTTTAAACATAATAATACCTCTTTCAATATTCCGCTACCGTATATATTAATAGCTATAAACAAATTTGGCAAATAATCTACGCAAAAGCATAACAGATATTATTATGAAGCAATATTTTTATAAAAAAAGATGCCCGTAATCCGGGCATCAAATTAAAGGGGAATTTAATCGCGTAAAGTATTAAAAGCTTAATTAATAATTAAAAACCATACCAGTTTCAGCTTTTATCAATTTGCTGCCCAGCACCTGCTGCATTTTGGCCGCCGGTACAAAACCGGTACAATGGGCTACGGCAATACTGTCGATTGATAAATCCTGAAGTGCCTGAATAGTTTTTTGGATTCGCTCTTCTGAAGCCATGGCTAAATGAGTACCCCCAATATAGGCCAGAACTTTAGCACAGCCAGTCTGCTGCAGGCAGTAATTGATGGTATTGATTAGGCCCGCGTGAGCGCATCCGCTGATGATTACCAGACCTTCCGGAAGACGTATGACCAGGGCAGAGTCGTCGGGAATATTATCCGCAACTATTTTACCATTCACCTCGGTTTGAAACCCAAAACCGGCATCTTCAAAATTGTTTGTGCGTGGAATTCCTCCAGTAAGGTATATGGACGGTATGATCTCGGTAAAAGAGTTTACTTCCTGAAACACTGCGCCTTTTTTCTGTAAATCCTTAAGGGAAAAACTTGTTCCGATAGGTACGGGATTACCAACGCCATGGTCTACATAATGAGGCTTGAAAATACCCGAATGAGCGTATACATTAAGAGCCGGGTTCATTTCCACTACCGGCATAACTGCTCCGGTATGGTCAAAATGGCCATGACTTATTACCAGGGCATCAAGTTTATCAAGCTCTACCCCTAAAATACGGCTATTGTTTATAAGTGCTCCGGAACTGCCGGTATCAAACAAAATGCTTTTATCACCGGCAGCTATGTGGGCTGCAAATCCGTATTCGCCAATTAATCCCGGTACCGGAGTAGTATTCTCCACCAAAATTTTAACTTGAACCTGCATTTCATATTCTCCCGTCTTGCTAAATAATGGATTATATTTCACCTAATAAGTATATATAACACTAAAGCAGTTTAATAATCAGCAAAGATACCTCTTCTGCCCATACCGCGACCATTATTTTTGCTGTAGCCTGAATAAATATCAGCATCAGACACGTTATCAACAATTTGACGGCATCGACAGTTGCGGCCACCTTTTTTTATTCCCATACCCTGACCACGGCCTGAATTTCCTCTGACATTGCCCCCCATTCTTCCTCTGCCAACAACTTGATTGGCTGGACCGGTTCCATCTCCAAAAGGCATAATATGACCTCCTTTACTTGAGCGTGATGCTCTTTACAATTTCCTGCCATACCTCATTGTATATAGTGACCAGATTGCTGTCACTGGCCGGAATAACTGCATTAGTTATATTATTTGATATCATCTCGCTGTAAGGAATTCTACCGACAACAGGTATTTGATTTTCAGCCGCCCATTCTTCTATAAGTTGGCAGTAATCGGGGTTTAAATCCCATTTATTAATTACAATTACTGCCGGTTCTGCACGGCTTTGTAGTAACTGCCAGAGCCTTTTCATATCATCAAAGGCTGATATACCGGGTTCTGTAACCATTACTGTCAGGCTGACTCCGGTAAGAGAAGCAATTACGCTGCATCCAATACCAGGCGGACCATCAGACAGAATAAAATCAATATTATTTTTTTCAGCCAATTTATAGGCGCTGGTTTTTATCTGGGTTACTATTTTTCCTGAATTTCCTGCACCAGGTTTAACTTTGGTATAAAAACAGTGAGTACCTCTGGAATCAAACCCATGGTATAGTTTACCGACATGGTTGGGTAACATGGTAATGGCCGATACACTGCATAAATGAAAACACAGACCGCAACCTTCACATGCTATTTCCTGAACAACCAAATTCTCTATAGCTTCAAAGCGGCACAGATCTTCACATAGCATGCATTCAATACAATATTCCGGATTAATGTTGGCCGTCTGTCCGGAAACTAAATTTTCTTCAGAATTTAGCTCCAGGTCA
>JAQVWB010000012.1 GCA_028698695.1 Syntrophomonadaceae bacterium
AAACCAGACCAAAACCATTCTAACACAGAATATAAGATTTTCGGGGATAAAACACTGCCTCTTTAATCGTCCTCCTGCTCAGTTGCCCTTATGCGTTCGCAGCCTGGTTTGCAATTCCGACAGTCTTCATCTCCGCAGGGTTCTGCATGGACCAATACATGGACATAAGGGAGACGATCTTCAATTTCCTGTTCAATACGATCACAAAGTTCGTGGACCTGGACGATGGTCATATCCCGCTGAACTACCAGATGCATATCAACATAGCGCTCTGCACCGGCTTTTCTGGTCCTCAGCTGATGAAAACCTACAATTCCTTCTGCATCAATAATTTGCATGGCATTTTCTATTTCTGCTTCTTCTTCGGGAGGCAGGGCTACATCCAGCAGGGGCACCAGTGCTTTGATGGTAAGCTCATAAGCAGTTTTAATTATTAATAGAGCAACCAACATAGCAATCAGAGGGTCAAGGATTTGAATGTTAGTAATGGATAAAACCAGCAACCCCAACAGAACGCCAATCGAAGTATATACATCAGTGCGCAGATGCAGGGCATCGGCTTCTAATGCTACTGAATCGGTTTTCCTGGCTGTTTTCATTAATATTCCGGAAATAATCCAGTTGACCAGTGAAGCAAAGGCCATAACCGCGATACCAATACCTATGGTTTCAACGCCCGTGCCTTCTATTATTTTCTTATAGGCTTCAACTATAATCCAGATAGCCGCCACAAATATTAACAGAGCTTCAATGGTACCGGACACATTTTCAAATTTACCGTGCCCGTAACGATGCTCTCTATCCGGGGGACGACTGGATATTTTTACGGCAGTAAAAGCGATAATGGCAGCTACCAGATCCAGAGCCGAGTGAATGGCTTCAGAAATAATACTGACTGAATTGGTGAGTATTCCCGCCACTAATTTTAAGCCTACCAGCAGGGTGTTTGAACAAATAGACAAGGCTGCTACCCTTTGTTTTTCGTCTGCCAATAATTCTTTGAAAAATTTAATTATACCCATCAATTTTTCCTCCATACGAAGTAGTATAAAAACGCGGGGCTTCATAAAACTGAAGTCCCGCGTTATCCGCTGCTCATTGAGAGCCGAGTCATAAGACCTGACCATTCAAATAATCCAATTACTGATATTATAGTAAAACTTTCAGGGGTTGACAACAGGAAAATATATTAAATTAAAGAACCTGGCCTTTAACCCTATTTCGGGTATTGTTATTTGCAAATAAAATAGATAACATATAAATAAATAACACGCTAACTAAAATGAGGTGTCTTGAAATGCAGTTCAATGATCTAATTTGTTTTCGACTGGGGTCAATAACGCGGCGTATATCACGTTATTATAACAATCGCTTTGCAGAATTAGGCATTACACTGGGTCAGTCTTTTGTATTATATAGTTTGCTGGAACGGGACGGCAGAAGTGTAAAAGATATTGCTGCTGCTGTGCAACTGGATAGTCCGGCAGTTACAGGACTGGTTGATCGTCTGGTCAAAGAGGGTCTGGTGATACGGAGTGAAGATCCGGACGACCGGCGCAGCGTAAATGTGTTTCTAACCGACCGAGGCCTGCAGGTGGCCAATGAATCCCTGGCTATAACCAGGGAATTTAATCAGTACCTGTTTGATAATCATTGTGATACAGCGGTGGCTGAAATTGAACACTCTCTATTGCAATGGGAAGAAGTTATATCTCAGTCAGAAATTAATTAAGTTGGGAGGGTTCCTAATGGGAGAAAACCTGCAACCCGCCAATGAATCAGCAGATGCCGTATGGAAAAAGACTGGTTGTGCGCTTTGCCCACAGAATTGCGGACTGGAAGTACTGGTGGAAAACAATCGTATCATCAGAGTGAAACCGGATAAGGAAAATCCACGCAGTGAAGGTTATTGTTGTCGCAAAGGATTAAATATTGCCTATTATGTGCACCATGCTGATCGTCTTACGCATCCCCTGAAGAAGGCAGGCAACGATTTTGTGCAAATTTCCTGGGAACAGGCCATTAGAGAAATTGCTGAGAAGTTAGGCAAGGTTGTAAATGAGCATGGTCCCCGTTCAGTTGCCTTTATGGGTTTGGCCGGTACCACTTGTTCATCGGAAGCTGCTTATGGCTTGCGTATGTTAAATAATCTTGGTTCCCGGTATTATTATAATGCGCTGGCAGCTGAGCTTACCGGTTTGTTCTGGGGATATGGCCGTATGCTGGGTAAACAATACCTGGCTACAATGCCCGATGAACATCATACAGATATGTTGATGATAATTGGCTGGAATCCATGGATGACCCATCAAATGCCGCAGGCCAGACGATATTTACAGAAGTTTTCCAAAGACCCGGATAAATTATTGGTGGTAATTGATCCGCGGCGTTCTGAGACAGCGGAGAAAGCTGATATTCACCTGCCCATACGCCCGGGTACCGATGCGTTATTTACGCGGGCCATGATTGCGATTATTCTGCAGGAGGGTTGGCAAAATCAGGAGTATATTGATAACCATGTAAGTCAACTGGAGCAGATAAAACCCTGGTTTGTGGATTTTGATGCCCGTGAAGCCTGTCAGGTATGTGGCTTGGAATATGAATTGGTTAAAAAAGTAGCCCATTTATTTGCAACGCGCAAGTCGTCCCTGCATCAGGACTTGGGGGTTTTAATGAACCGTCATAGTTCGGTCACCACCTATCTGCAAAATATTTTACTGGCTATCTGCGGTAGATTATTGGTGCCGGGAGGTAATGTAGTGCCGGGGGCTTTGGTGCCAATGGGTTCACATACGGATGAACGCAACGATAAATACTGGAGAACAGTTCAGACCAACTATTTCCCGGTTCTGGGTATATATCCGCCCAATGTTATGCCTGAGGAAATAAACAATGACCATCCGGAAAGACTGCGGGCCGTAATAGTTACTCAATGTAATCCGGTGCGTTCTTATGCGGATACAACTGCTTACGAAGAAGCTTTCAGCAAACTGGATTTGTTGGTTACTACGGAAATCGCCATGACCGAGACCACCCGCATGTCTGACTATGTTCTGCCGGCCCTCTCGGCTTACGAGTCATGGGATACCTCCTATTTGCAGTTTACCTTTCCGGAGGTTTATTTACAGATGCGTCGACCGGTCATCGATCCCGAAGGTGAGCCTTTGGAATTAAGTGAAATCTGGACCAGACTGGCTGATGAAATGGGATTTATCCCTCCTATTCCGGAAGCGTTGTATGAGGCAGCGTATAAATCACGCATGGAATATGCTCAGACTTTGTTCGCCAGTGTGCAGGCTGATCCAAAACTAATGAAAGCCATGCCGTTTGTGGTGGCAAAAACTTTAGGCAAGGCTATGGGTTCGGTTCATCTGGCCTGGTTATGGGCAGTATTGCAGGTGGCTTCCGGGGAGTTCAGGGATAATGCCGTGCGGGCAGGATTTAAGCCGGGTGCCAATTTAAGTGATGATATATTTCAGGCTATAGTTGATCATCCGGAGGGACTGTGGATTGGCAAAGCCGACATGAATAATAACCTGTCCAATATTCGTACAGATGATAAGCGCATTAATCTCTATATTCCGGAAGTAGAGGAATGGGTACTCAGTATTACTCCTCAGAATGAAGAAAAACAATTACAGTTGGATGAGAGTTATCCATTTATTCTTATGGCGGGTCGGCATACGGATATGAATTCCAATACCAGCATGCGCAACCCGGAATGGAATCGGGGGAGGAGAGCCTGTACTCTGGCTATGAATCCGGTTGACGCTGAGAGGCTGCAAATGGTTGACGGGCAGAAGGTAAAAGTTATTACCGAGGCCGGAGCTGTGGAAATTGAGCTGGAAGTTACCGAGGATACGCGTCGCGGCCAGGTACTTATGCCACAAGGCTTTGGTCTGGATTATAATGGTGAGGTCTACGGTGCTAACGTCAACCGTTTAACCAAAAACACCAATCGTGATCGACTGGCAGGTACCCCTTTGCACCGTTTTGTACGCTGCCGGGTAGAGAAGATTAACCGGACACAAGGGGAAGTCTTTTAAACAAAACATAAGCAAATGGTATGGAAGGGGAACAATGATGTTAAGTAGCAGTAAATACGGAGATATAACTATCAATCGGGGCGTATGTTCACTTTTGGGATATAAGATTATTATCTATCTTTATCTGGTTGATGGACTTTTGATCGATTGCGGAGCCAGCCAACTAAAACGAGAAAGCAGTAAGTTCTTTCAGGAGAATAATATCGGGCAGGTTGCTCTGTCTCATGTCCACGAAGATCATTCCGGAATGGCTGCATGGCTTCAGCAAAATAAGAATATACCGGTTTATCTGCATGAGATGGCGATACCGCAAGCGCGTAAAAAAGGGAAATACCCTTTATATCGTCGCGTAATGTGGGGGAACCGTCCAGCATTTAACCCCCAACCGATTCCGGATATACTAAAAACCGCACAGTATACTTTTGAGATTATCGAGTCTCCCGGACATACAGAGTATCATAAAGTTTTTTATGAAAAGCAACAGGGTTGGCTTTTTACCGGTGATCTGTATGTAGGTGCGAAACAACTTGTGGCTTTTAAGGATGAAAATATGAAAGATAGCATTGCGTCACTTCATAAACTCCTGCAACTGGATTTCCAGACCGTTTTTTGTGCACATGCCGGGGTAGTAGACAATGGAAAAGCTGCGCTTCAGAAAAAGCTGGAGTATCTGCTGGACTTACAGATAAAAGTGGAAAGTCTGCGCCAGCAGGGTATGACTAATCGTGAAATTGATCAAAAACTTTTCCCGGTGATTCCTCTTATAACCAGAGTATCGCACGGAGAATGGTCGTCCTACAATATCATAAGCACTATTTAAAATATGATTGCATCTGCCATAACACAGCAAAAACGTACCCTTGTGTCGAATAATTTATACATTTTGATAAAACCTTCTCGCGCTTGGTTTTGTATGGTAAACTAATCTAAATTATTCAGGAGGCTGATCATGAAGAGAATAGGGTTATATTTGCTCGTTAACTTGCTGGTTTTAACCACAATAGTTATTGTTACAACATTATTGGGTGTCAACACTTATATGACTTCCAATGGTTTGGATTATTTTAGCCTGTTGATTTTCGCTGCCGTGGTTGGATTCAGCGGCTCATTCATCTCCCTGCTTATGTCAAAATGGATGGCAAAAAAGATGATGAACGTAAAAGTATTAAACCCGGACAGCCAGCTTAATTCACAGGAACAGCAATTGGTGACCACGGTTTACAACTTAGCTAGACAGGCAGGTTTACAAAAAATGCCCGAGGTAGGAATTTACCCTTCCGCGGAGGTTAACGCTTTTGCAACCGGCCCATCCCGGAATAATTCACTGGTAGCAGTCTCGCAAGGCTTGTTAAGTACAATGGATCGTGATTCCATTGAAGGGGTTCTGGCCCATGAAATTGCTCATGTGACCAACGGAGACATGGTTACCATGACGCTTTTACAGGGTATCATCAACACATTCGTAGTGTTTCTGTCTCGAATTATTGCTTATTTCGCTTCGATGTTTGTCAGGGAAGAGTTGCGTGGAATCGTCCATTTCATATCTGTTCTGGTATTTCAAATCCTGCTTTCCATTCTGGGCAGCATTGCAGTAATGGCTTATTCGAGACAACGCGAGTTTGCTGCAGACAGCGGGGGAGCATCTTTAGCCGGGAAACAAAAAATGATAAAAGCTCTTAAATCGCTTAAAACCACCACGGGACTAATTGATAATGAACATGAAGCCTTGGCAACTTTTAAAATTAGCGGGGAAAAAAGAAACGGGTTACGCCAATTGCTGGCCAGTCATCCTGACCTTGATGAACGCATTGCACGATTGGAAAGCTCAGTCTAAAGAAGAAGCAAATTATGTGATATCCAGGCTTTCCTCCTATGTCCGGCTGAGATTAAAAGTCTCTGCTACAATTTAACTGCTATGCGGAGACTAAAAGTCTCCGTTGCTCCTACAATTTAGCGGAGGCTGAAAGCCTCCGCTACAGTTTTTTTTATTACTTCACTCCTAACGCCTAACCAATTCCATTCAAATTTTATAAAATACATAGCCTGACCAACGCAGGGGAATTATAAGCTTAAATAGTTTGGAAAGGATGTGCGCAATGGCGAATTTTCCTTTTGGGTTAATTGCCCTGTTGGTGGTTTCAATTTTGATTTATTTTGGCATTGCTCACCGGGTGTTGGATCGTTTGCATCTTAGCGACCGGGGAGCATTGGGCGTTATTGCTCTAATAATTGTAGGAAGTTTTATTGATGTTCCTTTGGGTGCCAGAGTAACTATTAATCTGGGTGGAGTAGTGGCAGTAGGTTTGGCGGTGTATGTTTGGATAAAAGCTGGCACTGCAAAGGAAAAAACCCGGGCGATAATAGCAGCAATAGTAACTGGTCTGGCTTTGTATCTGGCCGGTCGATTTTTAGGAGCCGAACCGGAACAAATATTTGTAGACCCCATTTACATTTATCCGCTGGTAGCAGGTATAGTAGGTTACCTGGCCGGCAGGTCCAGGCGGGGAGCTTTTTTTGCTGCTGTTATGGGAGTTTTAGCTCTGGATGTTGGTCAGTTATATTATCTGCTCACCACCGGAGTTCGGGGTGCTGTCTATGTCGGTGGAGCCGGGGCTTTTGATTCCCTGATATTAGCCGGAATATTAGCGGTAGTTTTAGCTGAAGTAATTGGGGAATCTCTGGAACGAATAGCCGGGGGGCCTGCAACCGAGGGTCGACCCGAGGAGTTAATTCGCAACTTGCAGGAACCCGAACCTGAGCCGGCCCGTAAGCCGATGCCCGATGTTGAGGAACGGGGTGATGATCAGCATGAGTAGAAGAATCGGTTTATTAGTTTTGTTTATCATGGTGGGCATATTCTGCTTCGGTTCACTGGCTTTGGCCCATGATGAAGCTGGTCAGGGCAAGTACTACACTTTGGTTGATGAAAATAATAAGATAATTCATCTTACCAGCACCAGAGTTTATGTTGGAGATGAATATATAAGCAGTGATAATTCCCGCTATAAGGTGATGTCCGTTTCCAGTTACCAAGCCCGCTGTCAATATAAAGGCAAGGAAAAAATGCCGGTTATAAAAAGCAATGATTATAAACAATCCTGGATATTTGCCGTGAAAAATATGGCAACCTCAAAAGACAAACCAACCATTGCTGTTTATCATACTCATAGTGATGAGTCCTATGTCCCATCAGATGGCAAGGAGAGTATTAACGGTAATGGGGGGATATATGATGTAGGCAAAGTATTTGTAGAACGTTTAAGGAGTCGGGGATTAAATGTTCAATATAGCAAAGAGAATCACAACCCTCATGATGTAAATGCATATAATCGTTCCCGGCGTACGGCTGTCAGTCTGATTCGAAAATCTGCTCCTGACGCGGTTATAGATATTCATCGGGATGCGGTGCCTGCGGAGCAGTATAAGGCGGAAGTAGATGGCAAACCGGTTACCCAAATAAAACTGGTGGTTGGGCGCACTAATCCCAATATGAAAACTAATCTGGAGTTTGCTAAAAATATGAAGGCGGTCATGGACGAAAAAAAACCGGGATTGTCCAATGGAATATATATGGGTAAAGGTGATTATAATCAGGACTTAAGCCCTCGGGCCATGTTGGTTGAAGTAGGAGCCCATACCAATAGCAAGGAGGAAGCCCAAAAAGGGATTGAATTACTGGCTGATACCATGCCCACGGTTCTGGGAGCAAATGTAGGAGGACCAGCAGCTCAAAAGCCTCCAGCAAATGATAATCAGGGTTCGGGGACTGCTATTATGGTGCTCCTGGTGATTGTTATTGCCGGAACTGGTGGATACTACTTGATAAACCGGGGCTCAAACCGTCAATAATATGCAAAATTATTTGGTAGTAACAGCTTTCGGAGTAGTGGCGGGATTTATGGCGCGCTGGATAATGCTGCGCAGTGATTATCGCCACTACCCGACTTATCCTCATGGACAACTTACCCATCTGGCATTGGGTTTTATTGCTGCCTGTCTCGGGGCAGTAGCCGTACCGGCAATTGCCAAGCCTGATTATGTAGCGGTCACATTTTTGGTACTGGCAGCGCAGCAGTTTCGTGATATTCGCAGTATGGAACGGGATACGCTGGAAAGCCTGGAATCAACCAAACTGATCCGTAGGGGTAACGACTATATTGAGGGTATTGCCCGCGTATTTGAAGCGCGTAATTATTTAACTATTTTAACTGCTTTAATAACCAGCGCAGCGGTTCAGATATTTAGCTGGCCGTATGCTTTAATTGCTGCTTCAATATGTATTTATGGTTCAGTTAAATTAATGAGCGGCAGAAAGGTAGGCGATATTGCTGACATAATTCCTGCGCAGGTGCATTTTAATGAATCATTGCTAATGGTTGATGATGTTGTGATAATGAATGTTGGCTTGGAACAAACCCGCAACAAAATAGAAAAAGATGGTATGGGGGTATTAATAAAACCCAAAAATGATGATGCCCGTTTAACGCTTGATGTACCCGGTCAGCGTATGGCTATTATTCATGATGTAGTTTCTATTCTGGGGTCAAAAGTCGATATGAATGAAATGGATTTGGCTCCCATGGCCAGAAAACAAGTGGACAAAGGTTATTTGGCCTTATTCCTGGTTGCCAATGAACCTGATATTCAGTATTTAATTGAAATTGTAAAAAGAGTACCGGTGTTGGAAAGTGCGCAAGGTACAGCGTTGAGCAGTTTCTACGGAAAAAAGGCGGCTGATTAATGGATAACGGTATGCGTGATTATATTCTGGCCATAATTACAACAGATTTGTCGTTGTTGCAAGGAGGAGGCTGTCCGGTATTTCTGGCTAAAGATGCCACGCAGCAAAATAAAATCAGTATGTTGCTGGCCCGGATTCTGGGTGCAAATGTTCATGACCTTGAAAACGGAGTATATTTAATTGTTAAACATTAATCGAAGGAGGACCATGATTGATTATTATTTATCATTGTTTTGGAGGCTCCCATTCTTCAGTTACCGCTGCTGCACTTCATCTGGGTTTATTAGAAAAAAACCGTATCCCCTCTGCTGAAGAACTTATGGCCATACCTTATTATGATAAAACGGTAAATGGCGATTTTGGACATATCCGTTTTATGGGGGTAGATGAGTATAATAATCGCATATATGTATTAGGCAAAAAAGCACTGGGAGACAGATGCAATAATATTCTGGTTGGTATCAGCAGGATATTAGGTGCTTCTGAAAAAGTAATACCGGTAAATACGATGACCAGTGTAAACTGGTTCATGAAATTAGGGGGCTTTGGTTCCCGGCGTTTAGGTATAGTGTGGCCGGGGCGTAATATGGTCAGTTATGGTACGCAAAAAGCTTTTTTTGATTTGGTGAATCTGGTAGAAATCACGCGTTTTAAATCAATGCAAGTGGAAGAGAAGGCTATATGAAGGTTTTGTTTATTGCTCCAACAGCAGTTCATCAAGCCTTGATTGCCGGTAATATTTTTATGGGCGGGCTACCTGAGGATAATTTAAATGATATTAAAGACTTTGGGGATATGAGAGCAGATGCCACCGGTATACCACTATATGTAGGGAAAGATGAAACTGGTACCGAGGTATATACTCTGGGGACCGGCAGTGAAATGTCCATGCTTAAGAAGACTATCGAGGATTTGCGTTATATTCTGGATTATACTGAGGAAGATCTGGTGGTTTATCCCATTGAAATTAAAGGGGAACCCTTTTTGTCTTTATGGGCAAAACTTCTGGCTCAATTAGGTTGGAATTATGAAAGTCCCACCATAGTAACAAAGATACTACAACAGCGTCTGCCGGAGCTAAGAACTATAATAGAAGATTTCAAAAATGAGCTTTATAGGTAGTGAGATTATTTATAACGAGTCTGGTCCAGTGTTTTTCAACCTGATAAGCTTGGCTTAGGAGTGAGCTGTATAGTTGAGAAATGGGTTATTAGGGGTTATCAAAAACCGTAGCGGAAACTTTTAGTTTCCGCGGTGAATACGTTTACGGTTGCTATTTGACCGGAGAATGTTAGATAATTGGTAAGTAATAGTGGGAAACGTCCGGGGAGGACCATGGAATTGAAAGTTGTAATAAAGGAAGTAATTCAGAATAGTATTGCTGATGAGATTGGTATTGAAGCCGGGGATTTTCTGATTAGCATTAATGGGCAGCCCATATCAGATATATTGGATTATCAGTTTTATTCCCAGGATGATGAATTGCTGCTGGTAATAGAAAAGTCCGGCGGGGAAATTTGGGAAGTGGAAGTAGAAAAAGACTGGTCAGACGAACTGGGGATTATTTTTGACGGGGTGGTCTTTGACCGCATAAGGGTCTGTAAAAACCGCTGTCTGTTTTGTTTTATTGATCAAATGCCTCCTGGAATGCGTAAAACTTTGTACGTAAAGGATGATGATTACCGCTACTCTTTTTTATACGGTAATTATATTACTTTGACGAATCTCAAAGAGGTAGATTGGGAAAAGATTATCAGCATGCGTCTGAGCCCGTTATATGTTTCGGTACATACTACCAATGGGGAATTGCGTCGGGGAATCATGAACAATCCCCAGGCAGGCAATATTAAAAAAGACTTAAAACGTCTGGCAGAAGCAGGTATTGAAATACATACGCAAATAGTACTTTGTCCGGGAATAAATGATGGAGCAGAATTAAACAGCACGATTGAAGATTTAGCCGGTCTGTATCCGTCAGTACAATCGATTGGTATAGTTCCGGTGGGTTTGACCGGTTTTCGTGACCGGTTGCCTGACTTACAGCGATTTAACGCTGAACAGTCAAAAGAACTGGTGGTTTTAATTGAGGAAAAACAAAAATATTTCCGTCATAAATTAAATCATGGTTTAGTTTACCTGGCTGACGAATTTTATATTAAAGCGGGAATAACGGTGCCTTCTGCAGAATACTATGACGATTTTGTACAAATAGAAAATGGTATTGGTTTGGTAAGAACCTTATTAGATGAATTTAATGAACGGTCAACTGAATTACCTGCAAAAGTTGAGAAACGGGAAGTATATATGGTAACTGGCCGGTCAGCTGTTCCGGCTCTACAGCCAATTGCTGACCGGCTTAATAAAATTGCAGGACTTTCTGTGATTCTCCTTCCGGTTGATAATCAGTATTTTGGCGGAGGAGTATCCGTCACTGGTTTATTAACTGGTTATGATATTCTGACTGCTCTGCGTGGAACTTATGCAGGTAAAAGGGTAATAATTCCCGAAATAGTATTTCAGGAAGGAAATACGATATTATTGGACGATGTATCGTTGCAGGATATCAGGCAAAAAACCGGAGCATATATATATACAGTTGATGGCAGTGCCCGTTCACTTATTGAAGCAATATTAGCACCCGGAGATGATTCCCGGGTGATTATGGAGGAATAATATGTCTAAACCGGTGGTAGCCATTGTAGGAAGACCCAATGTAGGCAAATCAACGTTATTTAATCGTCTGGTCGGTGCCAGAAAAGCTATCGTTGAAGATATTCCCGGGGTAACGCGGGATAGATTATATGATAGTACTGATTGGAGTGGACACGAGTTCATCATTATTGATACAGGTGGAATTCGTTTTGATGAAGGTGATGTTTTTACACGGGAAGTAAAGCTTCAAGCCGAATTAGCCATCGAAGAATCAGATGTTATTGTTTTTGTAGTTGATGCTAAAGATGGCATTACGCATGAAGATGAGCAGGTTGCAGATTTATTACGTAAATCAAAACGCCCGGTGATTCTGGCAGCCAATAAAGTTGAGAACTTTGATAAACAGTTGGAGTATTATGAATTTTATAATCTGGGTCTGGGTGATCCGATCCCTTTATCAGCCATGCATGGAATGAATACCGATGAACTGCTGGATGCAGTGGTAGAAAAATTTGGAGAACCAGTGGTGGAAGAAGAAGAGGATCGAATCAAAATTGCCATTGTAGGCCGTCCCAATGTTGGGAAATCTTCTCTGGTAAATGCTCTGCTAGGTGAAGAACGGGTAATAGTCAGTGATATTCCCGGTACCACCCGGGATTCTATTGACACCCCTTTTGAGTACGCCGGACAGAAATATACTTTGATTGATACGGCTGGCATTCGCAAGAAATCACGTGTGCATGAGACTACTGAAAAATACAGTGTAATAAGGACTTTACGCAGTATTGAAAGAGCCGATGTAGTTTTAATTCTATTGGATGCTGTCGAAGGGGTAATAGAACAGGATCAACGTGTTGCCGGCTATGTGCATGAACAAAACAAAGCCAATATTATCGTAGTAAACAAATGGGATTTGGTATCCAAAGATGGCAAGACCATGAATAAATTCGATAAAGATATTCGCGAGGATTTAAAATTCCTGTCCTACTCTCCGATATTATATATTTCAGCTTATACACGTAAAAGGATTTTTCAGACTCTGGATATAGCAAATTTCGTAGTGGAACAACACCATCGTCGCATTAATACTGCTGAATTAAACCGGGTAATTAACGATGCCATGCTGGTAAACCCTTTGCCCGGGGGTGGTTCACGCAAGATAAAGATTTATTATGCCACCCAGGTAAGCACGGCGCCACCAACCTTTGTCTTTTTCAGCAATAAACCGGAAGAGGTTCATTTTTCTTATCTGCGTTATTTGGAAAATACCTTGCGCCAGAATTTTGGTTTTGAAGGTACTCCTTTACGTTTAATTGTGAGGGAGAAATCTTCCAAAGATTTTAACTAACAGCTGGGGGGATAGGTTTTGACTGAGGCATTACTTATTATTGCCTGTTACATAATTGGTTCTATTCCATTTTCATACTTGTTGGGAAGATTTCTGGGTGGAGTAGACATTCGTACCAAAGGCAGCGGAAATGTGGGGGCAACTAATGTTTATCGTACTCTGGGACCGGTTATTGGCATAACAGCATTGATTGCTGATTTGCTGAAAGGTGTAGCAGCAGTTTGGATTGGTAACCAATCCAGCCTTTCTTTAGTGTTGGTAGCGTGCTGTTTGGCAGTTGGGGTAGGACATTGTTACCCGATATTTTTGAGGTTTAAAGGCGGTAAAGCGGTAGCTACTGCAGCCGGAGTTGTATTGGCCCTTTCACCAATCTTGTTTCTAATTCTAGTCTTAACCTTTATATCCGTGGTGGTCTTATCTGGGTATGTGTCATTAGGTTCTGTTTTAGTAGCCATACTGTTTCCTATTTTAACAATACTGATGGTAAAACCGTGGACATATACTTTTATCGCGCTTATTTTGGCTATGCTGGTAGTTTACAGGCATCGTGAGAACCTTAGACGTTTAAAAGCAGGAACCGAACCAAAATTCAGGGATCGCGTAAGATAGGTGAAACCTTCTGGGTGCGGAAAGGGAAAATATATATGAAAAAAATCGCCGTATTAGGTGCGGGCAGTTGGGGAACTGCCCAATCAATTCTTCTAAGCCTGAATTCCAGTCAGGTTTATTTGTGGGGGCGTCCGCAAGACGGGTTAGAAGACCTAAAAAGTAACCGGGAAAACCATCGCTATCTACCAGGAGTGATTTTACCGGATAATATTATTGTGTCTGACAATATGCAGGAGGCATTAAAGGAAGCAGATATGGTTGTCCTGGCGGTTCCTGCCCAGACAATCAGAGAAGTTGCCGGGTCTATGCAACCATTTTTGCTGTCTCAAACTATCCTCGTAAACACCGCCAAAGGAGTGGAGATTAGTTCCGGCATGCGTATTAGTCAGGTGCTGGAGGATGTTTTAGGGGAACAGATTAAGGAACGCTATGCGGTATTGTCCGGGCCTAGTTTTGCAGAAGAAGTAGCCCATAAGGTCCCTACTGCAGTTACCGTGGCAGCTTATAGAAAAATAACTGCCGGCAAGGTTCAGGATGCTTTCATGACTAATTATTTTCGAGTTTATACTAATCCGGATGTTGCCGGAGTGGAAATAGGGGGAGCGTTAAAGAATATAATTGCGCTGGCTACCGGTATAGTACAGGGTTTAGGTTATGGTGAAAATAGCAAGGCAGCTCTAATAACGCGGGGATTAACTGAAATTACCCGTATGGGAGTTGCTATGGGTGCTTATGAACAGACCTTTTCCGGATTAAGCGGTATGGGTGACATGGTATTAACCTGTGGCAGTAATCTGTCCAGAAATTTAAGAGCAGGCATTATGATAGGCCAGGGTCAAAACCTGGAATACACTTTAAATAAAATTGGCATGGTTGTAGAAGGAGTACATACAGCTAAAATTACCAGACAACTTAGTGTGGAAATGCAGGTGGAAATGCCTATAACCAGTTCCTGTTTTCGAATATTATATGAGGGGCTCTCCCCCCGGGAAGAAGTGGAACAGTTAATGCAGCGAAGAAAAAAACATGAAATAGAGGAAAATGCTGCTCAAATTGAAGATTGGTAAAAAGTGTGGGTCGCCCACACTTTTTTTTGTTTTCTGGTTATATTACCGAAAATTGATAAATATACTTATACTGTTATAACGCTATCGGAGGGGTATCCGTAAATTCAAATCACTGATACCTTGAAAGTCTAAATCCAAGGGAGGGAAAATGACAAGTGGAAGGAAATAACATCTTACAGGATATTGCCGAAAGAACAGGCGGTGATATTTATCTGGGTGTGGTTGGTCCGGTCAGAACTGGCAAATCAACTTTCATAAAAAGATTCATGGACCTGATGATTCTACCTAACATAAAAGATTTGTATGACCGGGAAAGGGCCAAGGACGAACTTCCTCAGAGTGGTGCCGGCAAGACCATAACTACCACTGAGCCAAAATTTGTTCCCAACGAAGCAGTTGAAATCACCACTACCAACGGTTTATCCTTAAAAGTCAGATTGGTTGATTGCGTAGGATATTCGGTAGAAGGGGCACTGGGCTACGAAGAAGATGAAGAACCTCGTATGGTAAAGACTCCCTGGTTTGACTATGAGGTTCCCTTCGAGGAAGCGGCCGAAATAGGTACCCGCAAGGTAATTGCAGATCACTCTACTATAGGAATTGTAATTACTACCGATGGTACAATCAGCGACATTGAAAGAAGCAGTTATGAATTGCCGGAAGAACGAGTAGTAGCAGAATTAAAAGAATTAAACAAACCATTTATTCTACTATTAAACTCAACCCGGCCTTATGATCCCGAAACGATGAATCTGGCCGAAGAACTAAGTGATAAATACGGGGTAAGTGTTATCCCCATTGATGTTGCCCAGATGACTGTGGAACAAATTTATGGGGTATTGGAAGAAGTACTCTATGAATTCCCGGTGCAGGAAATGAACATTAGATTGCCACGCTGGGTTGATGAACTGGATGAAGATTTCTGGTTAAGAGAAAAACTGGAGACAGCTATTCGGGAAATTCTTCAGGATGTACGCAAAGTAAGAGATATTGATAAAGCCATTGAACGCTTATCCGAAGTTGAAAATATCAGCTATGTCAGTCTCGAAGAAATGAATTTGGGCTCAGGAACAGCTGCAATAGAGGCAACGGTGCCAGAAGCCCTGTACTATCAGTCTTTAAGCGATGTCAGTGGTTTTGCCGTCGAAGGCACTCACGACATTATGCGCTTAATGAAAGATTTGTCCATTGCCAAACGGGAATATGATAAAGTAGCGGCAGCTCTGGATGAGGTCCGTGACTCCGGATATGGTGTAGTAACGCCCAGATTGGAAGAGATGCTGCTGGAGGAACCGGAATTAATCCGCCAGGGGAGTCGTTTTGGAGTACGGCTGCGGGCCAAAGCTCCATCCCTGCACATCATCAGAGCTGATATTACCACAGAAATAGCACCCATTATCGGAACTGAAAAACAATGTGAGGAACTGGTACGCTATATGTTGGAGGAATTTGAGGATGATCCTGCAAAAATCTGGGATTCCAATATCTTCGGCAAGAGCCTGCATGACCTGGTCAGAGAAGGAATTCAGAATAAACTTCACCGTATGCCGGAAAATGCCCAGGTCAAACTACAGGATACCCTGCAGCGTATCGTAAACGAAGGCAGCGGAGGACTAATCTGCATACTGATTTAAATTAATAAGACTTGGACTTATTTAAGAAGCCGGCTGTGACCGGCTTCTTTTTCTTGTATATCATTTATTTTATAAATTTTAATACTTCTAAATTTTATTCTGAGCGCCAGCGAAGAATCTAAAGCCCTTTGCGACCTCATATCCCCGAAGACAGCTCGGGACTGCAGATTGTTCTAAACAAGCAGTAATGATATAATTACCGTATTCTCATAATATATATCTAAAGCTGTATCAGGGGGAAATACACATGATAAATATCGGATTATTAGGTTGCGGAACAGTCGGCTCCGGAATAGTGAAACTATTAAGAAAAAATGCTGAGCTGATTAGTCGGCGCAGCGGTGATGACATTGTTATTAAACGAGTTTTGGAAAGAGACCGGGAAAAATGCCCGGAATTAGGCCTTAAACCGGAAATGATTACTCAAAATTGGGCTGATATACGTGATGATGCTGAAATTGATATTGTAGTAGAATTGATTGGCGGCATAGAGCCGGCTTTTCAATTTGTAACTGAGGCTATGAAACAGGGCAAACATGTGGTAAGTGCCAACAAGGACTTAATTGCGGTTAAAGGCAGGGAGCTATTTGATACCGCCAGGGAAAACGGAGTGGACTTCTATTTTGAGGCCAGCGTAGCCGGAGGTATACCGATTGTTTATCCGATGAAACAATCTCTGGCTGGAAATGAAGTTAATGAAGTAATTGGTATCCTGAACGGTACCACCAATTATATTCTTACCAAAATGAGCCGGGAACAAAGTGATTTCAGCGAAGTGCTGGCTGAGGCTCAGCAGCTGGGATATGCTGAAGCTGATCCGACATCTGATGTAGAGGGATTGGATGCAGCTCGGAAAATAGCCATCCTGTCTTCCATAGCTTTTAACAGCCGCGTAACTTTGGATGATGTTTATGTAGAGGGAATTACTTCGATCACAGCTGAAGATATTAAGTATGGCGCTGAATTAGGCTATGTCATAAAACTCCTGGCCATAGCCAAACAGGACGATAAGGGGAGGATTCAAGTTCGTGTCCACCCGGCCTTCCTGCCTAACAATCATCCCCTGGCAGCAGTAAATGATGCTTTTAATGCGGTGTTTGTGCATGGTGATGCCGTAGGTGAAATAATGCATTATGGACGCGGTGCCGGACAAATGCCAACTGCCAGTGCGGTAGCAGGAGATATTATTGAAATCACGCGCAATATAAAAAATAATAATATAGCCCGGATTGGCTGTACCTGTTATGAAGAAAAAACGGTTCTGGATATTAATCAACTCAGTGCCGAGTATTATATTCGCATGACGGTAAAGGACCGGCCTGGCGTTCTGGCGGCCATTGCCGGGGTATTGGGCAATCATAATGTGAGTCTGGCAACAGTCTTGCAAAAAGGTCGCGGAGAAAACGATGCCGAACTGGTAATGATTACTCATGAGGTCATGGAAAAAGATTTGCGAGACTCCTTGAAGGTCTTGGAAGGCATGGACATAGTGCGAGCAATAAACAATGTAATTCGGATGGAAGGCACCAACAGAACGGAGTAATATATGGGGAACCGAAAAAAAATAGTAACCGTAAAAGTGCCAGCTACCAGTGCCAATCTGGGACCGGGATTTGATACTCTGGGGATTGCTTTAAATGCTTATTTGGAAGTTAAATTAAAACTATACGAAAACGATAAGATTATTTACCATGGTGAAGGTCAGGAAACTATCAGCCTGAACATCAAAGATAATTATGTATATAAGGCAATTAGACTGCTATTTGAAAAAGCGGGACAAAACAGCGGTGTGCACCTGGAAATTAACAATAACATTCCGGTAGGCAAAGGTCTGGGCAGCAGTGCTGCTGCTATTGTAGCCGGTTTTTTTGCTGCCAATGAACTTATTGATAATAGCTTTACTGCTGAAGAATTGGTAAACTGGGCAGTTCAACTGGAAGGTCATGCTGACAATATTATCCCGGCAGTTTATGGTGGTCTTACTACCGCCATGATTTATGGGGACCAGGTGTATTATCAGAAAATCACCTTACCGGAAGAATTACAGATAATAGTAGTTGTTCCCGATTTTAATCTTCCCACCGAAAAATCCAGATCAGTACTGCCTGCTCAGCTAAATCTGACTGATACGGTCAGCAACTTGCAGCGAGCTTGTTTTTTACTGGCCAGTATTTTTAACGGTGATTTAACGCATATAAACAAAGCTATGGATGACATGATATATCAGCCTTTGCGTAAACAATTCGTTCCTGGGTTTGATGAAGTATTGACAGCGGCCAAATCCAATGGTGCCGTGGGAACGGCACTGAGCGGAGCAGGCCCTTCAATTATTGCCTTCGCCACCGGAAAACCGGATGGTATAGGAGAGGCTATGAAAACAGCATTATTAGCCAGTAATATTGACAGCCGAATATATTATCTGCATCCTGATCAAAAAGGTATACACCTGCAAACGGAATCAATATGATAAAATATTAGTCGATTAAGAGGTTTAGTGTAACAGGGAGTGAGAATTTTGGGCTTGATAGTGGCCAAGTTTGGCGGAAGCTCGGTGGCTTCGATTGATCGAATCAAGGCAATCGCGGACCGGGTAAAAAGTATGCGGGAAAACGGAAATGATGTGGTGGTAATTGTATCAGCAATGGGAGATACAACGGATGACTTAATCGAATTGGCTTTGAAAACCGGACCGGAACGGGGCTGCCGGGAGATGGATATGTTGCTGGCTACCGGTGAACAACAATCGGCAGCTTTGCTGGCACTCTGTTTGAACAATATAGGTTGTCCGGCCTTGTCTTTATCCGGATGGCAGGCAGGAATAACCAGTGACAACAACTACAGTAAAGCTCGTATAATTGATATAGAGCCACAGCGCATAATAAAAGAAATTGAAGCTGGAAAAGTTGTGGTAGTAGCAGGATTCCAGGCAGTAACCGAACAGGGAGATATTACAACTCTGGGGCGGGGAGGTTCGGATACCAGTGCCGTAGCCCTGGCGGCCAGTCTGGGAGCTGAACGTTGTCAGATATTTACCGATGTAAATGGGGTATATACTGCTGACCCGCGGGTAGTAACGGAAGCCCGCCAATTATCCTCGGTATCTTATGAAGAAATGTTGGAACTGGCCAGTCTGGGTGC
>JAQVWB010000160.1 GCA_028698695.1 Syntrophomonadaceae bacterium
GGGCCAGCGCCGCACCACTGTAATTAGCCGGAACAATACCAAACAGATAAAACAAATATTCCATCCCATCCGGACCTAAAGACACTTCATATATGAAAATCAAAACATTTACCGCTATCAGCATTACGGTCATAATGGGGAAACTGTTGCTGGGGGTACTATCTCTGAGTGGAAACAATAGCCATAATCTCCTTTACTTTTTTCTAGTGACCAGGGGGGTCACCAAGAGCTTTTCAGTCCAATTCTGGTTATACCCTCAATGTTGGTGTTTATAAGAATTGAAATAGCCTGGTAACAGATATAACGCATATCAGTTAATTTATCCGGGTTATTCAATTCTACCGGTGTGCTCTTTAAAGGATTTATATGCCGATTGCGTAATTGATGAGCTATCAGTAATAAGGCTACCAGAAGTGGCAGGTCTTCTTTCTGTTCATCAGGATTATCAATTAGCAGTAAAAATATTGCCCACGCTGCTTGTTCCAGGCTCTCCGGCTTAAGTCTCAAATAGGGGTTACTGCAATAAGAAAGAAAATAGCGCGGGAATAGTCCCTGTAGATATTCGCTTAATCGTGAATGCTGTTCAGGGATGCTTTCCTGAACCCGGGTAAAGTATTTTTGAAGATTACCTGATTTAAGTTCAGATTTGAGATTTTTCCGACGATTATTACCCTGTTCAGTTAAACGTACACTTTTACTCACCAGTATTTCCAACGGCTTTATAAATTGAAGCAGACTATATACACCGTCAGTTAGGGTGTCCGGTAATTTCTGACCCTCATATACCTCATAAACCACTTCAGCATCAATAACCGCTTTATAAAACAGCGCAATTTCCGGAGTTCGCTCCAAAGAAATGAATCCTGGTATTTCATCGTTTAATATCTCTTCGATATAAGCCGGTATTTTTTCATCTATACTGTCCATTACTTTGTCCCTGGTCACCAGCAAGTTTTGCTGCACTTCATGCCAGCGACGCTCTATCATAATATCCTGCCAGGCTAAAGTTATCAGGATTTCTCCGGTTTTTTCGTATAATTGTGATACTATATCCCGATACTCACTAATGCGTAACAAAGGCAGGGTATCATCTATTTCATACCTGTCCATCAATTGTCCCAGTCCATCTTGCATCTCCCGAAAATGATTCATAAGCTGCATAGTATATTTCTGCATACTGCCCACAACATCAGCGGAAAGGTTCTCCATATCCAAAACCAGTAACTCCTGAAAAGCTGTCAGCCGATTATCAATTGATTTTGTAATAACTACCGTAAACTGTTCACCCAATTTATTAATATTAAAATATTCCAATACATTAGTATCTTCATCATTGAAACCAATTTGTTCACTTAATATTTTATAAACATATTCGTAAAAAAATTCTTTTTCATTTTCCAGACTATCTTTAAAATTATCAATCCGTTTTTCAATATTCTTATTCAGATAATGTTCATATTTTTCCCGGCTATTATTAATTTCAATTAGAACATCATCTATTTCATCCTGATGCCGCTGTATTTTTTGCACCATACGAATTCTGGTATTATTAATCGAGTTAATGAATTGATATATGGTACGCCCTTTAGCCATTTCCGCTTCCACCTGCAGGTAAAAATCATCCACTTGCTCCCATAGCCAGGATAATCCCCGGGCAAACTCATCATAACTATTAATCTGCAAGGTCTGTACAGTATTGTTCAACTGGCGCTCATAGATTTCATCACATAATGGACGAATCTCCTGCATTAAATTATTCAGACTGGCCTGAAACTCTATCTGTTCCTGTCCGTAGCTAACATTACGTTTGGATAACACACTAATCATCAGTATTCCTATGACACATAAAACTGTAAAAACAACTGCCACAGTCATAGTTAAGCCCTTTATAAGCACATAAATAACCATTATATTAAGCAGCAGTAATGTCCACATTAACATGATGGTACCCGGTTTTTGTTTTAGACTGGTTATAAACTCTGCAGACTGGTTCAAAAGCTATACCTCCCAAGACTTCCAATAGTAAACTATCGTTGAAAAGATAATTTGACTTTACCTGGTTATAACCCTGAAAGGCCTATATATAAATAATTGATTGCCAAAAAGCAAAACAGAATAGTAAATATCATTCTGAATAACCGCTGGTTAATTAAATGTATGGTGCGAGCCCCTATTTGAGTTCCTACTATTGTACCTGTGCCCATTAATAAAGCCACCGGTAAATCAACATAGCCCTGGGATAATTTCGTAAATGCTCCTACGGCAGCAATCGGAAACATAGCCAGCAAAGTAGTCCCGACTGCTTGAAAGGGAGTTGCCCCGGTTAACCATATCATCGCCGGAACCATTAGAAATCCGCCCCCCAACCCTGCTATTCCGGTTATAAGGCCTATTATTATTCCGACCAGAATTAATATCAGAAACGAGTACTTGCTCGGTTGCCCGGCTAAGTCAGACTTTTCATTTGCCAAAGCTTCTCTACCCATCCGGTAAGTCATGATTAGAAACAGAAATCCCAGCAACATACTTAACCATAGCGTATTCTGGCTCAGGTAACGGTTAAACACATAAGACCCCGAAATTACTCCCAGCAGACCACCTGCAGCCAGCATCAGTGCATTCTTTATCTGAACATTGCCCTGGCTGTAATGCGCCAATGCTCCGGTCATAGCTGTAAACATTACCGCAAACAGAGTAGTGCCAACTGCCATGGAAGTATTTAACCCCAGCAGATGTTCAGAAACCGGCAGCATAACTACTCCCCCGCCAACTCCCAGAATTGAACCCAGGCCGCCCGCCAGTATCCCAACCAGAAGGCTAATAATATGTTCCAGCATTATTTTCTCCTTTATTAAATACGACCTCATTGCAAAATCCGATTTGCATACATAAATGTGAAGGAGCCGTTGACGAAATATTTATGTATGCAACCCGGCACAATATTCCTTTTGACAGTGCAATCACTATTATAAAAACAAACCCCGGTAAGCACTTGACTACCGGGGTCAGTAATTCTTTACTTAATCAACCGGGTCAAACATATCCTTTGATGCTCCGCAAACCGGGCATTCATCTGGCGGTTCCGGTCCTTCGTGAATATATCCGCACAGCCGGCATTTCCACTTATTGTGAACTTTTTGGCCGCTATCGTCAGTACCAAATTTATTCATCGACTCAGTAGTATCAACCTGACGGGCAATAATCTGTTCACCTGCCTGAACTCCATTGCGTAAAAAGGTCTTCTTAAAATAGAAGGCGACCGGGTCGCTAATCTCAATAATCCTTAGTTCCTCAGGAGCCAGATTTACATCCCCTATGGAGAAAAACTCTATATCGAAGATGGACAGCAAAGTCGAAAGGGTAGGCGGTTTATATTCAATCCATTCACCGGCCGCACAGGCACCGGCCACTCGTCCCATCTCCATGGAAACCGGCCACAGACCAATTACCCGTTCACCAAACTGGGCCACATCACCGGCTGCATAGATATCTGCAACCGTAGTGCGCATACCGGCATCAACTATAATGCCCTGGGCAATTTCCACCCCGGCTTCCTTACCTAGTTCAATATTGGGTTTAACTCCGGTAGACAACAACACTAAATCGGCTTCCAGGACTTCCCCGGAGCTTATCTTTACTCCGGTAGCTTTGCCATCACCAGTTATTTCTTCAGTAGATTCCCCTAAATATAGCTTAACCCCTTTTGATTCTAACAATTCCTGCAAACGCGCCGAGCCGTCCGGATCAAGCTGACGGGGCATGAGACGGGAACCATGTTCTACCACCGAAACTGTAATACCGGCATCGACCATTTCCGCAACTGCTTCCAAACCCAGTACCCCTCCGCCTACAACTACTGCCCGATCGGCATTTCTCATGGCCTGTTTCAACTTAATCGCATCTTCCAGACTGCGCATCGTATAGACATTTTCCTGGTCTGCACCTTTAATAGGTGGTACATTACTGCGGGCACCGGTAGCAATAATCAACTTATCATAAGAGTAAGACCCGTTATCAGCCCAAACCTTATGACCGGCAGCATCAATAGCGGTTACCCGTGTATTGGTCTTAACCTTTATCTGCTGTTCTTCATACCATTGACGGTTATATAAATACAGCCGTTCATCACTTAATTCTTCGCCCAGTAAATCAGACAGCATGGGCCGATAGTAAGGAAGTGCTTTTTCGTCCGTCAGCATGGTAACCGCAGCAGTTTTATTTCTTTCCCGTATAGCTTTGGCAGCCGATACCGCCGCAACTCCGCCACCAATAATGAGGAATTTTTCGTCACTGTCACGGTTGAATTCATCTTCCAGCGGCATCAATTCAAAGTTCTCCCTGCCAACTCCACATGCCGGACATACCTCGGGGGGCTCGGCACCTTCAGCAATATGCCCGCATACCAGGCAGCGCCATTTCATTTTCGATTTATCCTGGTTTTTTTGTATAACCTCTTTGGCAAAACCTACTCCTTTTTGGAAAGCCTCCTCCAGATCACGCGGGGAAGGTTTAAACTTTACGCGCATTCCCGCCAAAACTTTCATGCGCAAGGCATGCAAGCGTGCTTCAATGCCGGGAACAGCTTCACCGCTCCAGCCATAAGCTCCAAAGGCCATGGCTATTTTGTCACCATGTATAATCGGAGAAAGATTAATTAGTAATTGCCAGATTGGAGGTAGAACGTCCCCATTTATAGTAGGAGAACCAATTAAAATTCCGCTGGCCCGTTCAATAGCTGATAATACTTCCTGCAAATCGCTGTAGACCAGATCATATTTTAAAAGCTCAAATTCTCCCTGGGCAGTAATACCCTCAGCAATAGCATCAGCC
>JAQVWB010000161.1 GCA_028698695.1 Syntrophomonadaceae bacterium
CGCGTCAATCAAAAAGTTATGGGATTTTGGGCGGAAATAAAAAGTCGTGAGGAAAAAAATATTGGAGCAATCCTCAATATGATTTTACCTCAGGATTTGTTGCGCTATGGTCTCATTCCGGAATTTGTCGGACGTGTACCGATTATAGTGACTTTGGAAGCTTTGGACAATAGTGCTTTGATCAGCATCTTGACTGAACCTAAAAATGCCCTGGTCAAACAGTACAAAAAATTGTTTGAACTGGATGGCGTTGATCTGGAGTTCAACGAGGATGCTTTGCAGGCTATTGCCGAGGAAGCCTTGCATCGTAATACCGGAGCACGTGGTTTGCGAGCCATCATTGAAGACATTATGTTGGAAGTAATGTATGAAGTACCTTCCCGCATGGATGTTACAAAGGTGCTAATTACTAAAGATGTGGTGTCAAAAAAGGAAAAACCTCTGTTAGTAACAGTTGATGCCAAACGAAAGGTTAATTAGACAGAGAAATATAACAATAATAGAAAAGGTAGCGAAAGCTGCCTTTTTTTACTTCCGTTCCGTTCTCATTCAGCAGCCCTTTAAAGGGAATAATAGATGAAACAGAAGGGAAAGGAAAATTAATCATGATGAATGAACTTTTTATGAAATATGGCGGGATTTTGTATCTGGTACAATTGTTTTTTGCCATTGTAATCGGGGTTTATTTTTGGACCCTGCTTAAAAATCAGCAGACTAAAAAGACCAGCATTTCGCGGGAAGCAGAACGGGAAATCAGCAAGTTAAGGAAAATGAGAAATATTAAACTGAGTGAACCCCTGGCCAGTTTAACCAGACCGGCTGATCTTAATGATGTATTAGGCCAAAAGGATGGCGTTGATATGCTGCGTTCAGCTCTTTGCGGTGCCAATCCTCAACATGTTATCATATATGGCCCTCCCGGAGTAGGCAAGACTGCGGCCGCCAGATTGGTTCTGGAAGAAGCTAAAAAAAATCTTTTATCTCCATTTACGCAAGAGGCAAAATTTGTTGAAGTTGATGCTACTATAATGCGATTTGATGAAAGAAATATTGCCGATCCATTAATTGGTTCAGTACATGACCCTATTTATCAGGGTGCCGGGTCTTTTGGTTCGGCAGGTATTCCCCAGCCAAAACCGGGAGCTTGTACGAAAGCCCATGGAGGAATTTTATTCATTGACGAAATTGGTGAACTTCATCCTATGCAAATGAATAAACTGCTAAAGGTACTGGAAGATCGAAAAGTTATCCTGGAGAGTGCTTATTACAGCGAAACTGATAAAAATATGCCTTCCCATATACATGATATTTTTACTAACGGTTTGCCGGCAGATTTCCGTATGGTAGGAGCCACTACTCGCAGCCCTGAGGAATTACCGCCGGCAATTCGTTCCCGTTGTATGGAAGTTTTCTTTAAACTATTGGAAAAGGAAGATGTAGAAAGTATAGCCATAAACGCAGCCTATAAGATTAAGATCGATATATCACCGGAAGCTCTGCAGGAAATAGTACGTTTTGCAACTAACGGGCGTGAAGCTGTAAATATTGTGCAACTGGCAGCCGGAATAGCGCAAATGGACTCTTCCAATCAGATAACAGTTGATGTTATAGAAAAAGTATTAAACAATGGTCGTTTTTCCCCGCGACCGGACATCAAAATCAGTAACCGTCCTATGATTGGAGTAGTTAATGGTTTGGCAGTTTATGGTGCTACGGCCGGTACTCTTATTGAGGTAGAAGTATCCAGTATTACGGCATCACCAGGTCAGGGGAAATGGACAGTAACCGGAGTTGTGGAAGAAGAGCAGGTTGGCGGGAATGAACGGCGTTTTACCAGAAAAAGCATGGCCAAAGGCTCAGTGGAGAATGTCCTTACGGTTTTACGTGCTCTTTACAACTTAAATATCAGTGATTACGATATTCATTTAAATTTCCCCGGCGGGGTACCCATAGATGGACCTTCGGCAGGAATCAGTATAGCTACTGCCATTTATTCCTCTTTGACCAATAAACCGGTCGATAACCTGCTGGCCATGACCGGAGAGATATCAATACAGGGACGGGTCAAACCAGTTGGAGGAGTAATTAGTAAAATTGAAGCAGGCAGGCGGGCCGGCCTGAGCAGGATTCTCATTCCGGCTGATAACTGGCTGTCGATATTTGATAACTTCAGTGATATAGAAATTATACCGGTCAAAAAACTGGAACAGGTATTCCAGCATGCTTTTATCACCGAAAATGTTTAAATTAATATAATAGGCGGTTTTAGGTCCGGAGAATCTTTTATAATCAGCTGTCAGGGTCAGGTTGCACCGCATGCGGACATATAGTAGAATTAATTTGCCTGGAGGTGAAAACAATGAATAATTCTTCCACCTACCGCCAAATCCCGATGTTGCCATTAAGGGGAGTTCTGGTTTTTCCTTATACTGTTATTCATCTGGATGTAGGAAGGAAAAGATCAATAAACGCTATAGAAGAGGCTATGTTGGATGCCAAAGAAATTTTTCTGGCTACGCAGAAAGATGCGCAGAACGATGATCCGGATATTTCTGATATTTATACTGTAGGTACAGTCGCAGAAATTCGCCAGATTCTTAAAATGCCCGGAGGCACGATGAGAGTTTTGGTAGAAGGACTGAATCGTGCGGAAATTAAGGAATACCTGCCCTCTGACTCTTATCTGCGAGTCAGCATTATTGAACATAATGACGAGGAACAGGAAAAGACTGCTCAAATTGAAGCTATTATGAGAACCTTGGTTTCACAATTTGAACAGTTTGTACGCATGAGTAAAAAGATTCCTCCGGAAACAGTTGTATCGGTGGTATCTATTGAAGAGCCGGGGAGATTGGCTGATGTAATTGCTTCACACCTGTCATTGCGTATTAATGAGAAACAGCAGGTTTTAGAGGCCCGTGATGTTTATAAACGATTGAATTATCTATGTGAATTACTGGCCAAGGAAATGGAAGTATTGGAACTGGAAAGAAAAATAAATATCCGCGTGCGTAAGCAGATGGAAAAAACTCAGAAAGAGTATTATCTGCGCGAGCAAATTAAAGCCATTCAAAAAGAACTGGGTGAAAAAGATGAACGTGCCTCTGAAGTTGAGGAATTACGGGAGGCCATATTAAAAGCTAAATTGCCTAAAGAGGCACATGAGAAAGCCTTTAAAGAGCTGGATCGCCTGGAAAAAATGCCGCCTATGGTAGCTGAAGCAGTCGTAGTGCGTAACTATCTGGACTGGCTGTTATCATTGCCCTGGTCAGTAGAAACCAAAGACCGTTTGGATTTAAAAGTTGCTGAACAAATCCTGCAAGAAGACCATTATGGATTGGAAAAACCCAAGGAGAGAATACTGGAATACCTGGCCATTCGTAAATTGGCTAAAAAGATGAAAGGGCCAATTCTCTGTCTGGTTGGACCTCCGGGAGTGGGTAAAACCTCACTGGGAAAATCAGTGGCCCGTTCATTAAATCGAAAGTTTGTGCGCATGTCACTGGGCGGAGTAAGGGATGAAGCAGAAATCAGGGGACATCGCCGCACTTATGTAGGTTCCATGCCGGGAAGGGTCTTGCAATCCATAAAACAGGCCGGTTCCAGGAATCCGGTATTCTTGTTGGACGAAATAGATAAAATGACCATGGATTTTAGAGGAGATCCAGCCTCTGCCTTATTGGAAGTATTGGATCCGGAACAGAATTCCACTTTTAGTGATCATTATCTGGAAACTGCTTTTGACCTTTCCAAAGTAATGTTTATAACTACGGCTAATTCCATATACAATATTCCCAGACCTCTGCTGGACCGTATGGAGGTTATTGAAATCAGCGGCTATACCGAAGAAGACAAAGTTCATATAGCCAAGGATTATCTGGTGCCTAAACAGATTAAGGAAAATGGCTTAAAGAGTGAGAATATATCCTTTTCCGAAGGAGCCATTCGTAAAATTATTCGTGAATATACGCGCGAAGCCGGAGTCAGAAGCCTGGAACGTGAAATTGCCTCAGTATGTCGCAAAGTAGCCCGCCAGGTGGTGGAAGACCCTTCGACTTCTGTAAATGTAAGCGCCGCGATGATAGTAAAGTATCTGGGAACCGGTCGTTATCGTTACGGGGTGGCAGAGGAAGATAATCAGGTGGGAGTGGCTACCGGTCTGGCTTGGACCGAAGCTGGCGGAGATATCCTCTCCATAGAAGTGGCCCTGTTAAAGGGTAAAGGCAAATTAACCTTAACCGGCAAACTGGGTGATGTCATGAAAGAATCTGCTCAGGCGGCTTTAACTTATGTACGCTCCCGGGCGGAAGAACTGAAAATAGCAGAAGAGATTTACCAGGGATCAGATGTTCACCTGCATGTTCCCGAAGGTGCTATACCTAAAGATGGACCTTCGGCAGGGATAACGATTGCTACAGCTTTGGCTTCAGCCATGTCTGGAATTCCGGTGCGCAAGGATGTAGCTATGACTGGCGAGATTACTTTACGCGGCAGAGTATTACCTATCGGGGGTCTGAAGGAAAAAGTACTGGCAGCACATCGGGCAGGCATTTATACGGTAATAATGCCGTTGGATAACCGCAAAGATTTGGCCGAAGTTCCTGCCAATGTGAAACGTAAAATGAAGTTTATACCGGTGTCACACATGGACGAAGTATTACAGGAAACTCTGGTGCGTTCCAAGGAGAAAAATTAGTGAGAATAACCAATGCAGAGTTTTGCGGGGTGTTTGTTGACCAGAAACTTCTGCCTGCTGACGGATTGCCTGAAATTGCTATTGCA
>JAQVWB010000162.1 GCA_028698695.1 Syntrophomonadaceae bacterium
GGTGGCTTATGCCAGGAAACTGGCACCAACCATGGATAAGGAAAAAATTATGGTAATAAATCTTTCCGGACGCGGCGACAAAGATGTTGCTGCCATAGCACGGTACAGGAGGGTTGAACTGTATGAGTAAAGTACAACAGGCTTTTGCCCGGGGTAAGGCGTTTATTCCCTTTATAACTGCAGGTGATCCGTCGCTGGAAATCACTGAAAAACTGGTGATTGGGATGGCAGCGGCCGGCGCGGATTTAATTGAGATCGGAATTCCTTTCTCCGACCCGGTGGCGGAGGGACTGGTTATTCAGCGGGCGGATGAGCGTGCGCTGGCAGCAGGTACCACCACCGACAAGGTTTTTGATATGGTACGAAATATTCGCCAGGTGTGCGATGTGCCGTTAGCTTTTATGACTTATATGAACCCGGTTTTTACCTTTGGTACGGACCGGTTTATGCAAAACTGCCAGGAGACGGGCATTGATGCCGTAATTATCCCGGATCTGCCCTTTGAAGAAAAAGAAGAATTGCTGCCGGCTTGTTCCCAATATGGGGTTGATTTAATATCGCTGATAGCACCTACCTCCCATGATCGTATCCATATGATTGCCCGGGAAGCACAGGGATTTATGTATTGCGTATCTTCCATGGGGGTTACCGGCGCTCGGGAGGAGCTTAACAGTCAGGCTGGGGAGATGATCAGGCTGGTTAAAGAGGCTAGTGATATCCCCTGTGCAGTAGGATTTGGCATTTCCACACCTGAGCAGGCCGCACAAATGGCCCGGTTTGCCGATGGAGTAATTGTGGGCAGTGCGATTGTGAAGATTGTGGAGCAATATGGAGCAGATTGTGTGCCTCAGGTGGTAGATTTTGTAAGGACAATGAAACAGGCAATTGCTCAAACTTAAGGAAGAAGGCCGGGCCATTGAACCGGTTGACATAATTTCACAAGGGTTATATTATTAACCATAACTGCATATTAGTTGAGTTGAGTTGAGTTGAGATGAGTCCAAAGATTAGCTTAGCGGAGTCTGGTTATTCATTCACTACCAGGCCTTGTTCAGGCACTGGTTTTTTTTGTTTTTATAAAAAGCACATTCCTTAATTAAGAAACGGGGTGAGATGAGAGGAGCAGAGCAGAGAAAAGCGGAGATTTGAGATGAGCATAACTAATAATACACTTACTAATTAAGGAGTGATTGTTTTGACACAAAAGGTCTTGAAGAAATTAACTGCCAGAGAGGATTTAACCGCGGATGAAGCTTATAGTCTGATTTTAGCGATTAGCAATGACGAGCTAAGTGAGGTACAAATTGCAGGTTTTCAGGTAGCGCTATTAATGAAAGGACCGACCTTAACGGAAATAACCGCTATTGCCCGCGCCATGCGGGATGTATGTGAAAGCATTGCCCCTCGCGTTCCGGGTGAACTTATGGATACCTGTGGTACCGGTGGAGGGCTCAGCACTTTTAATATTTCTACGGCGGTAGCCCTGGTTGCTGCTGCGGCAGGTATTCCGGTTGCCAAGCACGGCAGCCGTTCAATATCAAGCCTTTCCGGAAGTGCTGATGTCCTGGAAGCTTTGGGAGTAGAAATTAATCTTTCCCCCCGGGCAGTGGAGAAGCTTATTGAGGAGATTGGCATCGCGTTTATTTTTGCTCCGCTGTTCCACCCGGTTATGCATAAGGTATTGCCGCCTGAACAGGAGCTGGGCATAAAGACGATTTTCTATACTATCATTGGCCCGCTGATAAATCCTGCCCGGGCTACGCGTCATACCATGGGAGTTAATAAACCGGAGTTGTTGGATACAGTTTCGCAGGTTGCGTTGTCCTTAGGCTATACTCGCGGCTTGTTTGTGCATGGGCTCGATGGTTTGGACGAAATTTCCCTGATGGGTAAAACCAGGATAAATGAGATTAAAAATGGTTCGATTATCAGTTATGAAATTGCCCCCGGGGATTTTGGCTTTAATTGTTGTTCACTGCAGGATATATGCACAGGAACGCCGGAAGTAAATGCCGGCGTAATACAGGAGGTCTTTTCAGGAAAAAACCGGGGACCACGACGCCAGGTGGTCATACTTAATGCTGCGGGGGCATTGATGGTAGGGGATAAAGCTAGTTCCTTTACTGAAGGTATTGAATTAGCCAGTGAAATAATAGACAGCGGCAAGGCTCAGGATAAGCTGCAACAGCTTATAACTGCCTCGCAGGATTTAAGATTGGTGGTTTAAGATGAAGCTGGAAAGAGTAGACAGCCGTAATAGCAACCAGCGCTTTTCTACAGCTTTGTGGAATAAACATCATTCCGGAATAATTCCGGTAATCCCGGACATAAAAACCAGATCCCCCGGAGAAGGGGACCTATTGCAGGGACGTGATCCGGTTGAAATAGCCAAAGCTCTGGAACGTGCAGGCGCACCGGCCCTTTCAGTAGTAACTGAACCGGAATATTTCGGAGGTACACCAAACTTGCTGCAGCAAGTTGCCCGGGCCGTTTCCATACCAATTTTACATAAGGATTTTGTTAATAACCGCAGCCAATTGAAGGAAAGTGTAGATTTAGGGGCCAGTGCCGTTTTACTGATTGCGGCCATGCTGGAAAAAGATCAATTATTTAAGCTGGTGGAAGATGCCTGGCAGTTGGGATTGGAGCCGCTGGTAGAAATCCATGATGAAACCGAACTGGCAATAATCAGGGAGTTGGATTTGCCGCTGTTGGGGATTAATAATCGCAAAATTGTGGAGCTGGAGACTGATGATGGCAATGTAACTACCACCGAAAGATTGATTGGCATGGTACGACCCGGGACTTTAATAATCAGTGAAAGTTCCCTGGTTTGCCCGGGGGATGTTAAACGGGCTATCGCTGCCGGTGCACATGCAGTTTTAGTTGGAACTGCCCTTCTGCAAGCCTTCGATATGGTAGAAATGTTTCTTAATCTCAGTGAACCCGACAGGTATAACCAGTGAATAATTTTAAGATGTGGAAAAAGGGAACCGGAGCTTATCAATTAGATATAGGTTAGTTAGAGTCATGTACCATTAAGTGATCCAGCTTTAATGGATACGATACCGGTTGCAATTCTAAGGACGGAACCTCATCAGTGTTTAAATTCCTTATGGCAACGGATAACATTAATTTCAGGCGGTTAAGCTGATTGACTTCACTGGCGCCCGGGTCAAAGTCGATGGCAGTAATATTGGCCTGGGGGTAACTCCTTTTTAATTCCTTGATCATGCCTTCGCCGGTTATATGATTGGGCAGGCAGCCAAAAGGCTGAACACAAACTATATTTGGAACCCCTTTGTTAATCAGTTCTATCATTTCTGCAGTCAGGAACCATCCTTCTCCGCAATGGTGTCCCAGCGACATTATCTGACCGGCGGCATCAGCCTTTTCGTATATAGGAGCAGGTGGCATGAATCGATTGCTGTTGTTAAGATTTTCTTTCACCAGCCGGCGGCTTTTCTCCAGAGCGTTAATTAAATATTTGCCGATATATAAGTCGGTCATTTTTCCGGATATATTTTCAAATCTGAAAATATAATCATAGGCACAGTAGAGGAAGAAGTCCATCATATCCGGCAAAATCACTTCAGCACCTTCGTCTTCCAACAGTTTGACAATATTGTTGTTGCCGACGGGATGATATTTTACCAGAATTTCGCCTACTACCCCCACGCGGGGCTTTTTAACTGATGATATGGCCAGCTGATCAAATTCTTCCACAATATTTTTTATATTATCAGCAAATTCCTGCTTGTTTCCGGTGAGCAGCTGACTGCGGCAGCGTTCAACCCATTTTTCATAGAGCAGATTGGCTGAACCGGGAATTTTTTCATAGGGTCTTACCCGGTGCAGAACCCGCATTAATAAATCACCATAAACAATTGCCGTAATACATTTTTTAAGCAGGCTCAAGGTAACTTTAAAACCGGGGTTTTTCTCCAGGCCAAAAAGACTGGCAGATAACACTGGGATATAGTCAAATCCGGAATCATTTAAAGCCTTTCTTAATAAGCCAATATAATTAGTGGCCCGGCAGCCGCCTCCCGTCTGGCTAATGGCTACGGTTGTGTGGTTTAGATCATACGCTCCGGATTTAAGAGCCATTAATATTTGTCCGATAACAATTATGGCCGGATAACAGGCGTCGTTGTTAACATATTTTACACCCTCATCTATGGCATGTCTGTCAACCGAAGACAGGACTACGAGATTATAACCTTCCGCTTTAAAGGCGTCCTGCAGCAGTTCAAAATGGATGGGCGACATCTGTGGAACCAGAAGGGTATGAGTCCGTTTCATTTCCTTCGTAAATAAGATCCGTTTTAATTTATGGCTGCTGTTTTTAGGAATCGGACGGTTATCCCGATGCTCATTCATTACGGCTTGCAGAGAACGCAGTCTTATTTTGGCTGCACCAAGATTGGAACCCTCGTCGATTTTCAGTACGGTATAGATTTTTCCGCCTCCTTGCAGTATTTCCTGGACCTGATCAGTAGTGATGGCATCCAGACCACAGCCAAAGGAGTTTAGCTGAATCAGTTCCAGGTCAGGCCGGGTGTTTACAAAACTGGCCGCAGCATAAAGCCGTGAATGATACATCCATTGATCTACTATTCGAACCGGTCTCTGAACTGTTCCCAGATGGGCCACGGCATCCTCAGTCAAAACTGCCATGCCCAGAGAGTTGATAATATCGGGTATACCGTGATTTATCTCCGGGTCCAGATGATAAGGACGGCCGGCCAGGACAATC
>JAQVWB010000163.1 GCA_028698695.1 Syntrophomonadaceae bacterium
ATAATGCCAGCGTGATTGCTGCGGTTAAGGTAGTCTTACCATGATCTACGTGTCCGATTGTTCCAATGTTAAGATGAGGTTTCGTCCTCTCGAATTTTGCCTTTGCCATCTTGTCTCTCACCTTTCCTTTCTATTCTTACAGGATTTGTTGTTTTTACACCAAAAGTCCATATCTTTTGGCAATAATTTGTTTGCTTTTCGATTCAGGTACCTCAGCATAGTTGCTTAGATCCATTGAAAAGCTCGCTCTTCCCTGACTGGCTGACCTGAGACTGGTTGCATATCCAAAGGTCTCAGCCAGAGGAACATTACCTTTTACGATTCGGGTTTCACGGTTTTCTTCAAATCCGAGGACTCTGCCTCGACGAGCATTTAAATCGGATATGATATCTCCCAGGTACTCTTCCGGCGAAATAATCTCTATGTCCATAATCGGTTCCAGGAGAATAGGTTCAGCTTTGGTCAGAAGTTCCTTGACTGCCATGCTACCAGCTACTTTGAAGGCTAATTCCGTGGAGTCTACTTCGTGAAACGAACCCCCTACCAGACTAACTTCAACATCGTCTACCGGGTAACCCGCCAGAACTCCTGCCTGCAATGCTTCCCGAACTCCTATTTCTACTGCCGATATGAATTCCCCAGGGATGACATCACCACCTAATTTATAAATAAACTTATTGCCCTGCCCCTCAGGTAACGGGCAAATTTCCAAAACAACATGGGCAAATTGTCCTCGACCGCCGGTTTGCTTGTCAAATTGGGCCTCAGCACGTGTTTGTCTGCTAACGCTTTCTTTATAGGCAACCTGAGGCTTTCCTACATTGGCATTTACTTTAAATTCCCTTAGCAAACGGTCAATGATAATCTCCAAATGTAGTTCTCCCATACCGGATATAATGGTTTGCCCGGTTTCCTCATTAATCCTGGTTCTAAAAGTTGGATCTTCCTCGGCCAGTCGTCGTAAACTTTCACCAATTTTATCCTGATCAGCTTTAGTTTTTGGCTCTATGGCAATATCAACTACTGGTTTTGGAAAATTCATACTTTCCAAAACTATCGGAGCATCTTCAGAACATAAGGTATCACCCGTAAAAGTGCTCCTTAATCCAACTGCAGCTGCAATTTCACCTGCTCCAATTTGATCAACGACTTCCTGATGATTGGCATGCATTTTTAATATTTTGCTAATGCGTTCTCTGCTGTTATTGTTGCTGTTAAACACTACTGTTCCTGACTTTACTCGCCCGGAATATACTCTGAAATACGTCAGTTTACCTACATAGGGGTCTGTAACTACTTTGAATGCCAGGGCAGCCATTGGTTCCTGTAACCCTGTCAGTCGCACAGTTTCCTCTCCGGTAACAGCATTAATGCCCTTTACCGGCGGAATGTCCATCGGAGAAGGTAAATAATTCACTATCGCTTCCAGCAACATTTGAACTCCCTTATTTTTAAAAGAGGATCCGCATAGAACTGGTACTAACACATTCTTTACAGTCAGTTTTCTCAATGCTGCAATTATTTCTGCTTCGGTTATAGTCTGACCTTCCAAATATTTTTCCAGGATGTCATCGTCATGTTCAGAAATCTTTTCCAGTAATATGTTTCGATATTCCTGTGCCTGATTCATTTCTTCAGTTTCCAAAGATCTTATGGTGTAATCATCACCAGTATCATCATTGTAGACATAAGCCTTAAGATTAATTAAATCGATTACTCCTGTAAAGCAATCTTCTACCCCAATTGGCAGTTGCAGGATCACCGTGTTGCTGCCCAGATTATCTTCAATCATGCGTATAGCCCGAAAATAATCAGCCCCTACGCGATCCATCTTATTAATGTAAGCAATGCGGGGTACATCATAACGGTCAGCCTGTCGCCATACTGTTTCTGATTGGGGTTGAACTCCGGCTACCGCACAGAATATGCCTATTGCTCCATCCAGCACTCTTAATGACCGTTCTACCTCAGCTGTAAAGTCCACATGCCCGGGCGTGTCGATAACATTTATTATAAAATTATTCCACAGGCAAGTAGTAGCAGCAGAGGTAATTGTAATGCCCCTTTCCTGCTCCTGGCTCATCCAATCCATCGTGGCAGTCCCTTTGTCAACTTCCCCCATGCGATGTACTTTGCCGCTATAGTACAACATTCTTTCTGTCGTAGTTGTCTTTCCGGCATCGATATGAGCCATAATCCCAATATTTCTTATTCGGGACAAATCTATGTTTTCAGTCATTATAGTTCTCCTGGATAATCCTCCTACCAGCGGTAGTGTGCAAAGGCCTTATTGGCTTCTGCCATCTTATGAGTGTCTTCTCTTTTCTTAACTGAACCGCCGGTGCTATTGTAAGCATCCATTAGTTCTCCTGCCAAACGCTGAGCCATAGTCTTTTCGCCACGCTTACGGGCATAGCTGACCAACCAGCGAATTGCCAGGGTTTGTCTGCGATCCGGACGTACTTCAACCGGAACCTGATAGTTGGCTCCACCAACACGACGAGCACGAACTTCTACTATCGGAGTGATGTTCTTCATCGCTTGCTCAAAGACTTCCATCGCATCTTTACCCATTTTATCTTCAATTATTTCAAATGCGCCATAACAGATTTGTTCTGCCAGGCTCTTTTTACCATCCCACATAATTTGATTAACCAGCTTGGTAAATACTAAGCTATTATAAATCGGGTCTGGTAACACTACTCGTTTAGGAACGGGCCCTTTCCTAGGCATATCGCGCCTCCCTCCTATTTCTTCTTCGGCCTCTTTGTGCCGTATTTGGATCTAGCCTGGTTGCGATTCTGCACCCCGGCTGCGTCAAGAGTTCCTCTGATAATGTGGTAACGCACACCTGGTAAGTCTTTTACCCTGCCACCACGAATTAGCACCACCGAGTGCTCCTGAAGATTATGACCAATACCAGGAATATATGCGGTTACTTCAATCCCATTAGTTAATCTTACCCTGGCAATTTTACGCAAGGCTGAATTTGGTTTTTTGGGAGTTGTAGTATATACACGCGTACATACGCCCCTTTTTTGAGGACAGCTTTTTAGGGCTGGTGCTGTTGATTTTTTCTCGCCTTGTTCGCGACCTTTTCTAACCAATTGGTTAATAGTTGGCATCCCTGCACCTCCTTCCCCGGTTACTCAAAATTAATTAAAGCCACTGTTGCTGCTCCAACATCAATACCGCAAGCTTTGCCCAACTGTTCCATTGTATCTACCATTTCATATTCTACATTATGCTCACGGCATAGCTCTTTAATCGGTTCAATGATGTGTGGCTCAGCATCATTGGCAAGTAATATGCTAACCGCTTCACCTTTGGTAATCGCTTTTTTTACCTGTTTTGTTCCGATTACCCTGGTTTGACCTTTCAGTTTATCCAGGATCAAGTCTTGCCCTCCTCCCGGTAATTGTATGCAGATATTAATCATGCATCTTTACCGCGCACTAGAATATTCTATCACCTGAAACAAGCCCAGTCAAATACTTTGTAGAACTCGAGTTCATTCAGTCGGATCCAACCCTCCACTGAATGTTAGTTCAGTGTTAAACCGGCTTTTTTTCTTCCTCCGCTGCAATCTCCGGGTTTACTTCAGCATAACCTGTTTTACGATAAGTTGAGTATCCTGTCCCGGCTGGAATTAGTTTGCCAATAATAACATTTTCCTTCAGGCCGATCAGGTAGTCTACTTTACCTTTAATAGCTGCTTCGGTTAATACTTTGGTAGTCTCCTGGAACGACGCTGCCGACAGGAAGGAATCTGTATTTAATGAAGCTTTCGTGATCCCCAACAACATTGGCGAACAAACTGCCGGCAATCCACCCAGCTTTATAACTCCGGCATTTTCATCTTCAAAGACGGATATGTCAACAAATGCTCCCGGCAACATTGACGTATCACCGGAGTCCTCAATCTTAACTTTTTTAAGCATTTGACGAATCATTATCTCAATATGCTTATCACTTATGTCAACACCCTGGGAACGATAAACTTTCTGTACTTCCTGTAACAAATATCTCTGCACTTCCTGTAACCCTTTGGTTTTCAAAATATCATGGGGGTTTAACGGACCTTCAGTCAGGGCGTCCCCTATATAGACCATGTCACCTTCATGCAGCTTTAATCTTGAACCATAGTGTACCAGGTAGGAACTTAATACTTCTCCTTCGCTGCCCAGTATTTCTATTTCACGGCGACCTTTATTTTCTGTGAATCTGGCTGCACCATTAACTTCACTAACTACTGCCTGACCTTTTGGTTTACGTACTTCAAACAGTTCCTCTACCCTGGGCAAACCGCGCGTAATGTCGTCACCGGCAACTCCACCGGTATGGAAGGTACGCATAGTCAGCTGGGTTCCCGGTTCACCAATAGATTGCGCTGCCAGAGTTCCGACTGCTTCACCAATCTCAACATCATAACCGGTAGCCAGATTACGACCATAACACATACGGCATACACCATGTTTGGTTTTACAGGAAAGAACTGTCCTGATTTTTACTCTTTTAATTCCGGCTTGTTCAATAGCATAACCGGCTTCATCATCTATCAGCGTATTTTCCTGGGCCAGCAGTTCACCTGTTTCCGGATGGTAGATGTTATCCAGGGAAACCCGACCAATAATTCTCTGATGCAATGGTTCAATTAACTGGGAACCTTCCATTATTTTTTCTACCCAGATTCCTTCAACTGATTCACAGTCAATTTCCCGGACAATAACATCCTGAGATACATCTACCAG
>JAQVWB010000164.1 GCA_028698695.1 Syntrophomonadaceae bacterium
AATTACTTAATATCTACGCAATATTTTTCTGTTTAACTTTTTGCTTTGCAGCCAGGGTTTGTTTGGCCAGAGTCTTGCTGTTAATGGCATAAGATCTGACTGGTTTACCCCCAGCCTTGAAACTTCCCCGGTAATCAAAATTAGATCGTTCCATGAGTCGCCTGCCACCTTCTGATATGGTAAAGGCACCAATAGCACTAATGTCAGGATTATTATCATCTTTCATCGGAACAAAATGTCTGCCAAAATCCCTTACTAATGCCTTGGTATATTCTTTATGCTGTTTGTCATCCAAATCAACAATTACTGAGCAGATATACAGATACAGATTGGGTTCGTCAAAAGACTTTATATGATTCATAGCCGCGCTTTCGTTCATTTCCCCGGTCAGCACTTTTTTCCAAATGTTATGGTCCAGTGGGATAACCCAATAGTATCCTCTGACTTTGCCATTTATTTTACAAACACGAAACATCATAGGTTCCTTTTCTATTAATTCACGGATAAATGCGGATTCAGAATGCCAACAGGCATCAAAATACCTTTTCTCCAAACTCAGCATGGCTGGTATATCTTGAACCTGAGCACACTCAATCGTACATGCCAAGCTGTTCATAATTTCACCTTCCTAATTACTCTGGTTTGATACTGTAATGGGTTGGATATGGGCACAAGATTACCGTCCAACATCAGACCTCACCTTGGACATCGAAAAATACTGAAATCTATAACTCGTTACAGCATCAGACATAATATTTTTAAAAAACGATTTTAAATGAATTTAAAACAGAAACCAAGCAAGCTACAGTGGGGAGCGCTTAATGGAGATTTTTTGCGGGGTGTCCATAATTTCACCTTCCTAATTAATAAACTCCGAAAACATTCCGGTGTTCTGTTCTTATTATAGTCTTTTAACCAAGTATATTCACTTTATGGGCATAGGGGCAATATGATGAAAATTAACGTATATGTAAGGAAACCCGGTGGGCTATTGATTAAATATACGCAGATGTGATTAGATGGGAATAATCATATTATACTAACATCTTTTATTCCTTGTCGCCCGGTTATCAATAATTGTTACACGCTATTCTGCTTGCATATTTCTATTATTAATGGCTAAATATATATAATAACCAATTTATGGATTGATTTTAAACAGTATAACTAATCCTGAGAAATAAAATTTGAGCAATAAGAGGTGGGTTATAATGTCTATACAAATTATTACGGATACTTCCTGTGATTTACCTGATAGAGAATTGGAACAATACGGAATTGAGATGATACCTTTAAAAGTTACGTTTAACAACGGGGAAACATTCTTAGACCGTATTGAGCTTACAGCTGATATTTTTGTCCACAAAATGGCGGCATCAAAGACTCTACCCAAAACATCCACTCCTGATCCGCAAACCTTTATTGATTGTTTTAAAAAGGGACTTGACCAGGTGGGGCAAGTTCTGTTTATAAGCCTTTCCTCCGGACTGAGCGGTACCTACCAAACCGCAAAATTAGCCGCTAAAATGTTAGACCATGAACGAGTCAAGATTTTTGACACTTTCACCGCCTCCCTTGGAGTAGGTATTTTTGCAATAATGGCTTCGCAGATGGACAAAGAAGGTCTTTCGCTTGATTCCATCATGACAAAACTTTCTGCCAGGCGGGCTGAAACTGAAACCATATTTACTCTGGATACCTTGGACAATGTGGTTAAGGGGGGCAGGCTAAGCCGGTTTGAAGGATTTGCCGGTAACCTGCTTAATATTAAACCTGTATTGAGGAACGATAGAGCTACCGGCACTCCGGTTATAACCGAAAAGGTAAGGAGTCGCAGAATGGCGATTAAACGATTGGTTGATCTATTGGAGGAACTGCCGGGGACCCCAATAAGCCAGAGATTAATTGGAATAAGCCATGTGAACTGTGAAGAGGCTGCCCAACGTCTAAGTCAAATGATAACTGAGCGTTATAATCCTTTCAAACCTATTATTATTGCACCGATGAGTGCCACCATTGGCACCTATGCCGGTGAAGGTGGTCTAATGATTAATTGTTAGATTTTTCAGCTCTTCATCCGTCTTTAGGCCTAATCATAATATAAGATTATTTTCATTCCTCATCCCCACGACCATCAAAATTTTTGTAGATTATTTGACCGCATTTGCTTCTGGTTTTTTTATTCATGGGACCCGATTCATAATTATCTGCCCAGATATGACAAATTGGCTTATTCAGCTTTTCAGCTATGTCTATGATTTTATAAGTTATAGAGCTGCTTTCCTGTTCATCACCGTCCCATATAGCAATTAAGACATCACTGTGCTCAGCAATATAATAACCAGCCTTGAGATAAGCTGACTTTCTGGTTGAGGAAGGAGACATTTCAATTATTTCAATGGCTTTATGTGACAACCAGTATTTTAGTTCTTTTCGTAATTCAGCCCCCTGACTATCAAGTCGGTAATCGTCCGCCGGGGCAAAATCATTCAGATATTCATTTTGGGGAAGCGGCAATATGGCAATCAGACGGGCAGCTTCCCGATTTAACAACTGTCTGGCAACCAGCCGTTCAGCACCGGCTGCCAGGGTTGAATAAATGGTCAGGTAATGATCTGCAAACTGTTGTTCAATATAGTTAAGTGCTTCATTAATTGCCTGTTCCAATTCTCCGGTTTGTTGGGGATCTAAATTGGTATACCCTGTAATACCTATGTTAAGTGTTTTTAGGTCCCCCATATAAGTTAGGGCATTAAATTCTTTTACATTTACATGCATACTAATAATATTGTCCGGGGGCAGACTTGATAATTCAAATTTACGTTTATCTGCCAGGCTGCTCATTTTAATCAGGTTTTCCATGGAACGAGCGCCATGATAATACTTGTTTACTCGCAAAAAGGCATCCAAAACGGCTGTTTCTATCACAAATTGCTCCTCTGTTTTTATTTGTGGTGCATAAGTCTGCAAATATTGTCTTAAAATAAAGGCCCGGCGAATCATGTAAAGTCTGTCTTCAACTGTATTAGGATTGCCATTAATTCCTCTTATGTTTATGTAAGCGCTCAGCCGACTAATAAAATCCGGTTTCTTGGCAGTTCGATCTTCTAAAGTATTGCCTCTCTGAAAGTCTGAAAATGAATGACGGGTTGCACCTGCGAAAACATATATTCCGCCACCTAGCGGTCGGGCTATTCCATGGTCACTGAACTCCCCATCCTGCATAGGCGCCAAAAAGTAACGCAGCCATCCTAAATTATTACCTTCGCAGGGATTATCAAATTCGTCCCAGAATACCAGCGGCATTTTGCCTTGCAAGTTCAAATCACGAATCTGATGAAAAGCGGTCAGCAACTCGTGGGCAGATTCAAATTGAGAAAGGTTGAAGGTTAGTTGAGCATTTTCATCGATACCAAGTCCCTTGGCGATTTCTTTGACTACAAATGATTTGCCGGCACCAGGGGGGCCGAATACGGCAACACATAAAGGCGTTTCGGGGTTTTTGAGTCTTAAATATTCCTGCATCGCATTTTTTACACTGCGAACTCCTTCAATTTCCTGTCGATCCGCACTGGACCACGCTCCAATCGTTTCAACCGGAACATCAGGTAATGATGTCAGCGCTCCTTTAAGCACAATATTACGGGCACATTCATTTACTGCATGCTGTGGATCCTGCATGGAAAAACAGTTCTTTTGCCGCTTTAATAATTTTTCCTCCAGAATCGTCCAGTGAGCTCCGGCTAACATGTTTATAATCGTTTCATTGGCCATACTGAAAAACCCCAGATCACTGATTTGTTCATTTATAAAACTTGCTGAACTATTCCCCTGGGTGCTTAAGTCCTGATAAAACCCGGCTATGCCTCTATAAGGAAAACTTAACTGTTTATAATTATCCTTTTCTACTACTTCATAACCTAAGATATGAAGTTTTCTAGCTAATTTTACTCCTTTGGCGCTGGCCCTTATCCAATCCAGTTCATCCGGATTTTTTGCCCAATCCGAGACCAGTGCTCCTAACAAACAAGCGTGATAACCCATAACTTGTCCGGGAAACTGATTGGCAAACTCACCTTCCTGCCAGCTGCGATCAAAAATCATGGTGCTTTTGGATTTATCGATTAGAATTGCACCACTGGCACCCATAGTCACTATAACCTGTTTGTACTTTATGCCTTTGCCCTGGGATTCAACGAAGGGACAATTTGTACTTAAAACTGCGGCTACGACTTCTTCCAGCATTCTTTCCCATGACAAAGATAAACCTATTTTTACAGCACAGGAGCGTAAATCACTTATTGAAGTAATTACGGTAGTCCTGTCTGCCAAACCTAAATCCATTATCCGGTCAAGTATGGGATTATTTTTGCCATCATTATATTGACCCAGTTGTACAATAATATCCTGTGGCAATTTACCCCCGGGCTCAGCCAAAACTTCCGGCCAGCCTTCTTTACAATTTCTAAAACCCAGGTTGGTATCTTGGATAAGCAGCAAATCAGGATATCCATTTAGTTTAGCAGCAGCATAATCCCAGTTACCAGGTTCAAATTCGTGCCATTTCTCCAACCGGTATGAATTACTGTTCAATCCGGGATTAGGAAATTCCTTCCATACAGTCCAGGAAGTAGTTATGCGGTCGTCTTTAGGACGATTCAGCAATTCCTCCTTAAGAGTTGCCCCTTCAACTCTTGCAAATTCCGTTGATACCATTATATTTA
>JAQVWB010000165.1 GCA_028698695.1 Syntrophomonadaceae bacterium
CAGCAAATTGCGGCCAGCTATACCTTGTCAGAGTCTTTAAAAACAAATCTTACCGAACAGGTGGCAATTAATACCGGCGCAACCCTTTCAGATATTCGTTACCAGTACGCAGGCGATAAGCTTCAGGTTATGGCTGAGGTACTTACTCCTCAGGAGATCGATTACCGGCAGGTATCCCGCATTGAAAAAAGTCTGCAGGAAACGGTAAATCCCAATATTCATCTAATTATTCGTTCTCTGATTTCCCGTGACTCAGATAAGAGTGGTTATGTTTTTATTTCTGAAGATGAAAAAGCCCGCCGATTTGAAGAAAACAAACAAAATTTGTTTATTTCCAGAGCTTCTGGCTTACTAAAAGAAGTTTTGCTGTTTTTCCCGGGCTGTTATTTGGCCGATATACAAAATATCGTTGAAAATAATGTAAACAATTTGTATGTCGTAATTCAAACTCCCAGTGAAATAAAACCGGAACAGGTTGCCGTGATGGAAAAACATCTTGTTACAAATCTAAATGAACCAATTTATCTTACAGTTCGTTCGGTAATTACACGTGAAGCAGATTCTACACGTTATCTGTATGATGACAAGGACAGAACCAGCAAATTAAATGAAGCGGAATTAATCTTTCATAACAAGTTAATGCAAACCCTTCGGGAAGAATTGAAGGCATATGAACCGGCAATAAATCTGATAGAGTTCAATTATGGCACTAAAGACGGTGTTATTCTGGTTATTGCCAAAATAAGAACACCATACATATTTGGTCCTGAACAAGTGAAAGAAGTTGAGAACAGCCTGCAGGAAAAAATCTATCCTGATTTGAAATTGATAGTTCGTTCTGTGATAGGTGCTGATGCTACTTCCGAATGGTATCTGGGAGAATACGAGGATGCTTTACTGGACACAGTAGCACATTAAAAGATGATATATCTGCTTATGAAATTAATTTACGGAGGTAGTTATGCGTCTGTTTATCGCGGTTAATTTTAATGAAAGCATTAAAAACACTCTTAGTGATATCATCATGAAACTTCGATCACATACCAGACAAGGTAGTTTTACCCTGTCAGTAATTTATGACCAGGGGAGAAGCAAGACTTTTAACATATACCTCTATTGTGCGGGCATATGTTAAAAGTCTTTTATTTTGGGCATTATTTAATTTAGATGCGGAGGTAGATACGGTTATGGATAAAGACCGGGAACTAAATTCGTCAGTATATTTTCATACCATGCCAGCAGAAAAAGTATTGGACAGCCTGCATACAAGTAATGCCGGATTGACGGAAAGCGAAGCCATCACCAGACTGGAGAAGTATGGCAAGAATGAGTTGCAGGAAAACGGTCGAAAAACTTTGTTGATGATGTTTTTACTGCAATTTAAAGATGTGATGATAATTATTTTGCTGGTAGCAGCTGCGATTGCCGGGTTCTTAGGTGAGCTGGCTGATACGGCTATAATATCTTTCGTAGTATTATTAAATGCGGTTTTAGGGGTTGCGCAGGAAAGTAAAGCTGAAAAAGCTTTGGCTGAATTAAAGAAAATGTCCTCTCCTTATGCTCGCGTTCAAAGAGATGGACAGGAACAGCGATTAAAGTCGGAAGATATTGTACCCGGTGATATAGTGCTGGTGGAAGCAGGAGATTATATTCCGGCCGACCTCAGACTTATTGATGTAGCCAGTTTAAAGGTTGAAGAAGCGGCTCTGACCGGTGAGTCCGTACCGGTAGAAAAAAGTGCTGATGTGATTGAGACACCGGATATTGTAATCGGTGACCGATTGAATATGGCCTATCTGGGTACCAGTGTTACTTATGGACGGGCTACCGGTGTGGTAGTAGCTACTGGAATGAATACTGAGGTGGGTAAAATTGCTGCTCATATTAATGTTGCCGGCTCAGAAGAGACTCCTCTGCAGAAGAAGCTGGCTGAATTGGGCAAATACCTGTCCATAGGCGTGATTATAATTGCAGCGGTTATTTTTATTGCCGGCATTATGCAGCAAAGAGATGTTCTGGAAATGTTTATGATTGCTGTCAGTCTTGCGGTTGCTGCTATACCGGAAGGACTGCCTGCCATTGTTACAATTGTACTGGCCCTGGGCGTACAAAAAATGGCGCGCAGAAATGCTATAATTCGTAAACTATCGGCAGTTGAAACCTTGGGAAGCACAGAAATAATTTGTTCAGATAAAACCGGGACTCTGACCTTGAATAAAATGACGGTGCGGGAGATTTATGTTGGTAACCGGCACTTTAATGCTGATGATGAGCTAAAAATTGATACAGATTTGGAGATATTCATGCAGGCCATGACTCTCTGCAACGATGGTGTCTTAAATCGGTGCGAAGACGGTCAGCTGACTGCACTGGGAGATCCCACTGAAACGGCTTTACTATATTTTGCTGCCAAAGAAGGTATCACCAGGGAACAACTGGAAGCAACTATTCCAAGAACTGCAGAAATCCCTTTTGATTCTGACCGCAAATTAATGACTACGGTAAATAGAATTAATGATACTTATCGTATATTAACCAAGGGCGCACCGGATATACTGCTTAGTAAATGTAATCGTATTCTGATTGATGGTCAGATTAAAGAAATTGATGAAGCAATTTTTCAGGAAATTAAACAGGCCAACACCGGTATGGGGTCCAAAGCCTTAAGAGTTTTGGCCATGGCTTATAAGGACAGTGGAACTGCCATTGACAATCCCAATCCGGCTGATACAGAAAATGATCTCATTTTCCTGGGTCTGGTCGGCATGATCGACCCGCCGCGGCAGGAAGTACGCGAAGCTATAAAAGTATGTAAAGATGCTGGTATAAGAGCTGTAATGATCACCGGTGATCATAGGGATACGGCTGCAGCCATTGCTTTGGATTTAGGTATTATAAAAGATCAGAGTGAGGTAATTTCCGGGAGTGAACTGGACAAGATTTCTGATCAGGATTTTTTGCAGCAGGTTTATCAATATTCGGTATATGCCCGCGTATCCCCGGAACATAAAGTGCGGATAGTAAATGCCTGGCGGCAAAACGGAAAAGTAGTGGCCATGACCGGAGACGGTGTAAATGATGCACCGGCCCTGAAAGCTGCCGATATAGGTGTGGGTATGGGCATCACCGGGACTGATGTAGCCAAAGGGGTATCAGATATGGTGTTATCAGACGATAACTTTGCCACTATCGTTTTGGCCGTAGAGGAAGGCAGAAAAATATACAGCAATATACGCAAAGCTATACAATTCCTGTTATCGGCCAATATCGGGGAGGTACTTACCTTATTTATTGCTACCATGCTTAATTGGCCGATACTGTTCCCGATTCATATTTTGTGGATTAACCTCGTCACCGACACCTTTCCCGCTCTGGCCCTGGGTATTGATAAGGGTGAAAAGGATATAATGAAACAAAAACCCCGGCCTGCAAATGCCAGTGTATTTGCCGAAGGTATGGGAATCAGCATCATTTACCAGGGAATATTTCAGGGAGCTATTACACTAACCGCTTATTATATAGGAATGAGCAATTATTCGCAGCCAGTGGCTGTTACAATGGCTTTTGCTACCCTGGGTCTAATCCAGGTAGTACATGCTTTTAATGAAAGATCTCGTTACCAGTCTATTTTTAAGCTGGGATTATTCAGTAACAAATACCTGGTAGGAGCAGCACTGTTTTCTGCTATCCTTATGGTAGGCGTCATTATTACCCCGGCACTTAATTCATTATTCCGAGTTGTAACTCTTAATACTGAACAATGGGGTATCGTGGTACTTCTGTCGGTGTTAATAATCCCGCTGGTTGATTTCATGAAAATATTTGCCAGACTGAAGCAGAATAAAAACTAACCACGGGTATCGCTTATTACCCAAAATATGCTTCGGAAAAGAGTGATGTGGCAATATTGCCATTGAAATAGAGTGAAAAAGGAGGTTGATTATATGAGTTCCAAGAAAGTATTTACAGCAGAGGAAGCTAAAACTATTGGGGAGAAATTGGGAATTGACTGGAGCAAATTTGACGTCGAACAGTTTCGTATGGGTATGGATGTGGAGTTGGAGCATGGTTTGCATGATCCGGCAACTAATGTTACTAATGATGATGCCCTTATTACCGGTAAGATTGCATTGGCTCACCTGAATGAATTTCCGGACTATTATACCCGTTTGGAGAAGATGGAAAAGGAAGCAGAGCAATACTGGGAAAATAAATAGAATTCAAAAGGGTCTCTCTGATAAATTAAAAAGGGAGACCTTTTTAATTTAGTAATTATCTATTTTTCCAATTCCAACAGATAAGTTTTAATTCGTAAACCTGCCCGATAGCCGGTTAATTTGCCATTTTTGCCTATTACGCGATGGCAGGGGATAAAAATTGGTATAGGATTGCGGTTGTTAGCCATTCCTACGGCCCGGCAGGCCTTTTCATTACCAATGTTTTTAGCAATTTTCTCATAGCTTCGTGTTTCACCATAAGGGATACTCTGTAAACTATGCCACACCTGCTGCATAAAACCGGTACCTTGTGGAGCCAGCGGCAGAGAAAAAGCTTTCCTTTCTCCGGCGAAATATTCCTGCAGCTGTTGCCCGGCTTTTTTCAATAATTCAGTTTCATATATAATGGCATCATCGCCAACCGCGTCATGTTCAAAATATAGATTGGTTATAGCACTCCCATTATCAGCAATACCCATCTTACCGATGTCAGAAGTATAGTAACAG
>JAQVWB010000166.1 GCA_028698695.1 Syntrophomonadaceae bacterium
GTGAATTTGTTATGCAACCAAAAGATTTGGATGCAGCATTGGCCAGAAGGGTTAATGAACTGGAGGATGTCAAGGTTCGTACTGTAACTATTACCATGATTCCCGAAATTGTTAAAGCTGATCCCAAAAGAGAACATTTCCGTTTCAATGATTGGCATTTTTCAGGTTTCTCACGAGCCTTGCACGAGCAAAATTTGTGTAATTATATTCCCATCACTTATCATGAAGCCCGAAAATTAATAGAAGAATATGTACAGATTGATGTGGCTTTTGTACTGGTTGCTCCTATGGACCGTAACGGATACTTTAATATTGGTACTTCAAATTCGATTACATCTTATGTAATTGAAAAAGCTAAAAAAGTAGTCGTAGAAGTTAATACTTCTGTACCGGTTTGCCTGGGTGGTAATGGAGAGGGTATTCACATAAGTCAGGTAGACTATATTGTTGAAAGCCAGACTAATCCTAATTTATTAAATCTGCCCCCCACTAAAATCTCAGAGACTGATGAAGCAATTGCCCGGATTGTATTGGAACAAATGGAAGACGGTGCTTGTTTACAGTTAGGAATAGGAGCTATGCCCAACGCGATAGGAGCAATGATTGCTGACTCTGATTTAAAAGACTTGGGTATTCATACCGAGATGCTGGTTGATTCATTTGTTGATATGCATGAAAGTGGAAGGGTTACCGGCAAACGCAAGAGCATAGATAAAGGGAAAATGGTTTATACTTTCGCTATGGGTACTGATAAGTTATACAACTTCTTAGACCATAATCCGGTATGTGCCAGTTATCCGGTTCATTATACCAATGACCCGGCCGTTATTGCCATGAATGATAAGGTCTTTGCTATAAATAACGCTATTGAAGTGGACCTTTATGGTCAGGTAGCTTCCGAAGCTTCCGGAACCAGACAAATTTCAGGAACGGGTGGTCAGTTGGATTTTATATTTGCTTCTTTCCGATCCAAAGGAGGTAAAGGGTTCATATGTTTATCCTCCACCGTAACCAAGCGGGATGGGACAGTAGTATCCAGGATCAGACCTACCCTTTCCCCGGGCACAATTGTTACTATACCGCGTTCATTAAATTTCTATGTTGCTACTGAATACGGTATAGCCTTAATGAAGGGCCGTACTACCTGGCAGCGTGCTGAAGAATTGATCAATATTGCTCATCCTGATTTCCGTAATGATCTGATAAAAGAAGCAGAAGAAATGAAGATTTGGTCAAGAACCAATAAACAGGACATCTAAGTATAGCCTGCCTAAAAGCGGGTGCCCCCCAGACTAACACCCGCTTTCTTTTTTTGCCGGTTTTTATGCTTAGTTTTTTATAGGAATATCATATTTTCGTGCTTTACGTGAGATAGTAGAAGCATCAACCTCCAAAAGCTCAGCAGCTTTGAAACAGGAATTAGCAATGGAAAATGTTTTTTGCAGCAATAATTTTTCAACACTTTCGACTGCCAGTTTAAGTGGTATAATTTGATTTACCGTTATAGCTTGCTCATGTGCCTCCTCACTATCTTTTCCCAAGGCAAGAATATAAGCAGGTAGATGTTGCAGTTTTATTTTTTCTGCACTGGTAGTAACAACCAGTCTTTCGATTAAATTTTCCAATTGTCGAATGTTTCCCGGCCAGCTATAACGCATAAGTGCCTCGATTACTTCTGCCTCCATATCTTTTTTAAAATTATATCTGAGATTAATGTTATTCATAAAATGTTTGATCAGCAGAGGAATATCTTCCCGACGCTCCCTTAAAGGGGGTACATATATTGGGACAACATTTATCCGGTAATACAAATCCTCACGAAATTCTCCTTTTTTAACCATAGCTTCAAGGTCTTTATTGGTAATGGCAATAATGCGTACATCAATACGAATTGGCTTGGTTCCGCCCACGCGAATTATTTCACGTTCCTGAATGGCACGTAACAGCTTTACCTGAAGATGAAGTGGTATATCCCCTATTTCATCCAATAAAAGTGTCCCTTCATTAGCCAGTTCGAACAAACCTGGTTTACCCTCTTTCCGGGCACCGGTAAAAGCGCCGGTTTCATAACCAAATAATTCTGATTCAATAAGATTTTCAGGGATAGCAGCACAGTTTAGTTTAATAAATGGTCCATTTTTGCGGTTACTGTTGCGCTGGATTATAGTTGCTATGAGTTCTTTACCCACCCCGGATTCACCAGAAAGTAAAACGGTTGAATCAACCTCGGCTATTTTCATGGCTTGATAAACTATGTTTTCCATTTCACGATTCTTAAATATTAAATCACCGGATAATTTTACCCTCATTTGATTCATTTGAAATTCAAAATGACTCCTTAAACCCTCCAACTGTTCAATACGTTGCTTTAACATATTAAGTTCACTGATATCACGGACACTGGTTACTATACGAAAGATTTTACCTTCTTCGTCAAAAACCGGCGTAGCACTGACCAGCAAGTGGGTACCGGTTACCGTTGTTAGAGTAGTGGTTACCGGTTTCTTTTGCTCTATAACCAAAACACTGGCTGAACGGGATAATATTCCCTGTTCAACCAATTCGTACATAGTTCTGTCTAAAAGTTCATCCTCGCCAAGACCAGTCATACGTTTTATGGCACGATTAATACGTAAAGTTCTGCCTTCCCCATCAGTAATGTATAATCCATCAAATGAAGAATCTATAATTGCATCCAATTCTTGATTTAAAGACTTAACATAGGATAACTCCCGGGTTACTTTTTCCAGTTCAGAAATATCATATAAAACTGCTACGGCACCAGATATCTCGCCATTATTAATTATGGGGGCACGGTTAGTAATAAATAAGTTTTCTCCAATTTTAATTTTAATACCGTATTCGCATTGTCCAGAATTTATGATATCCTGTAAAGCACTTTCGGGAATGACCTTATTAATATGCTGACCCAAAACTATGGAACGATCCATATCTGTATATTTCTCTATAGCCCGGTTCCAAATCCGTATAATTCCATCTTTATCTATAGCAATTACCGGATTATAGGCGGAATTAATTACAGTTTCCAGTTGTCCGGATATGTCATCAATAATTCCGTTTAAAGCTACCATTATATCTGATTTGGTTATAAACCCAATCATTTTACCTTTTTCTACAACTGGATATCTACCGGTATACATAATATCAACATCACGAATATCCATATTAGGGTCTAAAACACTTACCTGATGTGTCATTAAATCATTTATGGGCCTTCGTGTGTCCATCTCATTAGCCAAAGCCCTTATCAAATGGGTTTTGGTAAATAAGCCAACAATTTTGTCGTCTTTAACTACCGGAGCACCATCAATTTTATTCTTAAGAAATATTTTAGCAGTCTCTAATATTGACATATCAGGATTCAGGCAAATAACATCATTATTCATATAGTTGCCTACTTTAGTAATACTCCATTCCCCCTTTTAAGTCATTAATGACTTATATGCCCATTTAAATTAGGACCTCCGTGCGATTGGATATTGAATAATACCGATTATAATTAGAATATCTGGTACAATAATTATATACTAAAATCCTGCGCAATTCCCAATTTTATGAATTATTAAGTCTGGAGTGTTATATTATATGCCTAATTCCAATAAGTTATTTGCCCGTAATTATTCCTGTCCAATATGTAAAACTTCTTTTACCAGTATGGCAGTTCGTAGATCGGCCAGTTATGTACTGGAAAAGGAGTCTGATTTACATATTATATATCGTGGTTTAAGCCCGCTTCATTATTCCATAATAGTATGCCCAGGCTGTTCTTATGCTGCTTCAAATAGTACCTTTAATGATGATTTACCTGATAAGATTTCTATACAATTAGCTGGTGCATTGTTAAAATTAAAATCTGAAAAATTACCTGATTTTAATGAGGAGAGAAATATAGATACTGCATTAATAAGCATGCAAATGGCAATTCGTACTGCCCAACTGAAAAAGGTTCCGCCCGCTGAGTTGGCAGGTTTACTGCTGGGGGCTGCGTGGTTATCAAGAGAGACAGGCAATCAGGATTTGGAGTTTAAATATATGCGGGAAGCCCTAGCTAAATATATTGAAGCGTACCAGAATGGTTCCGATTCAATTGGTAATCTCACTGATGTACAGGCAGTATACTTGATTGGCGAATTAAATCTACGGCTGGGAAATTATAATGAAGCAGTAAACTGGTTTAATCAAGTAATATTCCATAAAAGCATTAAAAATTATCCTCAAATTGAAAAACAGGCGCGGGAACAATGGGCTTTAGCGCGTGAAAGCTTTCATGGTGACACTCCGAAAAACCCGGTTATACCTGAAGTATCCACCAATAATATTAAGGTTGGGAAAGAAGAAACTGCAGAAGTCATAGACTCTAATCCCAAAACGAAAAAGCGCCGACCATTAATGCAGATGCCAATTCACTTATATTCTGATCAAATTGAATGGATTACCGGCCTTGTAAATTCCGGTTATACTGCTTCGCGTTGTTTGGTAACGCGTGAAGAGATAGTCCGAGCCATATTGGATGCAATAATAGAAACCCTGCAAGGCAATCTACCCGTCCAGTTTGCCAGCGAGGAAGACTTAAAACAACAGTTTATTGAAATATTTACCCATCAGGAATAATCAGGAGTTTTTATTAACTGCTACGGTTTGATGGTTTTCAAAAAGGTATAAATACATTTCAGATACTTCTTTTTGCTGAATGGATTCC
>JAQVWB010000013.1 GCA_028698695.1 Syntrophomonadaceae bacterium
ATTGATTTAAAATCTGTTGCTTCAATAAGCCAACTCCTCTATTGAGACTAATTAAACTATTTGACATATGAGCGCCAATTCCCTTTTGAGAGCATCTTTTTAATGGACGCAGCAACATTAATTGTGACCCGGCACTCAGATTTAGGATAATATTGATGCTGAGTGCCGGGGAACATCAGGAGTCCTGTGGGCAACATTAATTGTGACCCGGCACTCAGATTTAGGATAATATTGATGCTGAGTGCCGGGGAACATCAGGAGTCCTGTGGGCAACATTATGTTCCTATTTTTTAACCTGACTTAATCTGACTCTAACTGACTTTATTAAATAATTATTAAACCGTCAGGTTAAGTCAGAAAGAGTCAGGAACAGTCAGGTTCTAAAACTGAATTACTGACCTTCCGAGTTAAGTCAGATTCAAAAAAACTGACTCACTGACCTGTGTTGACCCGGGATAGGAATTCTTCACGCGTGATGGTTTTTAACGGGGAGTCATCGTCAGCTGCACTTATTCCTATTTCATTACGATTAAGCCGGTCATATCCTACCGGAGTAATATCATTTAATTCAAAGGTGCTCTGCCACCAATCAATATTGCCCCGCTTATTTCCTACCAACTTTGAAATATCGCGGGGATTTACATATAGTTTAACTTTTCCGGGGGCATGTCCAGCTTCCTTATGCCATAACAACAACGGTTCCGCCTGCCGTTTAAATAAAGCTTGTTCCACCAATTCCCCAAATGCCGGATGAAAAGGACCAGCAACTATGTTTCCCGGCTGCCGTAATTCCTCCCCGGGATGTAAGCCCATACGAATAACCGGGATATGAGCAATTTGAAATTGTATATACATCTGCAGTACAGTCTCTACTGCTTCGTCAAGAGATAATGGTTGGTAGGTATTACGCAGGTACATATGATGCAAACCGGTATCTTCAATAACAAGGGTAGGATAAATCCTTACCATGTCAGGATTAATTTTAATGGTATTTTGCGTAGAATATAATTCGTGGTAACGAGTGGAACCGGGAAGCCCAATCATTAATTGAATCCCCAGTTTAAAGTTATATTGCCTGATAAGTTCACAGGCTGTAAAAACATCCTCCGCATAATATCCTCGTGAAGATGCTTTCAGAACCTCATCATGCAGCGATTGAACTCCCAGTTCAATGGTTGTAACCCCACTGCGCGCCAGATTGTCGAGAATAGAAGTAAAGATAGCATCCGGTCTGGTCGAAATGCGAATTCCGGCTACTCTTCCGCTGGACAAATAAGGTGCTGTGGCATTTAAGTATTCACTTTGCAAACCAGCCGATAATGAAGTGAAGTTCCCCCCAAAAAAAGCAATCTCAATGTCAGCATGAGCAGGTATAGTTTGCAAGGCAGGTTCAATTAAATAAGTTAGATGCTCGGGATGTGGAGCACTGTTTTGGGCAGCTATTTTGTTCTGATTGCAGTAAAGACATTGAAAGGGGCAGCCTGCATGAGGAATAAACACTGGAATATTATAATGTTTTTTCACGAGGCAAGTTACCTTTCCATATCAATTAGTTTTAATAAATGAGGGTCATTAACAACTTTTCCCGCAGCTTTCTGTTGAGCTTCTTTTTTGCTGCGCCCAATACCAGTTGCCAAAAGTTTATCCTGGTAATACACGCCGGCAGTGAATACTTTATCATGTGCCGGACCATTTTCATTTAATATTTCATAGAATACATTTGACTTGTTTTTTGCCTGAACCAGTTCCTGTAATCGCGACTTGTAATCATAAAATTCTCCTGAAGCAGCATCCTCAATGGCTTCTGTTAAATAACTCTTAATAAAATCTGCTGCTCCCTGAAATCCCTGATCCAGGTATATCGCCCCAATAACTGCTTCAACTGCATCAGCCAGGATAGATTTGCGAACACGCCCGCCAGATTTATCTTCTCCTTTACCCAGCAGCAGGTATTTCCCGATTTGCATTTCATGAGCCCAATTATCCAAAGCCGATTCACATACTACCCGTGAACGAATTTTAGTTAATTCGCCCTCAGCTTTTTCCGGATACTTTTTAAAAATATATTCGGCCACTACCAGATTCAAAACTGCATCACCCAGGAATTCCAACCGTTGATTGGTATTAATCTGGTTTTTTTCCTGTGCATAGGATGGATGCGCCAATGCCAGGACAATTAAATTCAAATCATTACATTTAATCTGGTTGGCTTCAACAAACTCCCGGGCAGTTCTTAGCTCGTTATTAGCCATTTTTAACCTGCTCTAAATAAGCATACAAGGCTTCAATCAGTAATCTCATGGTAGAATAATCCTCCAGGTCCTCCTCGGGAAACTCTATGTCATAAATATCTTCCAGAGCCATTATCATTTCCACTATATCAATCGAATCAGCATCAATTTCTTCGAAACTGGTTTCCATTGTAATGTCATCCGGGCTGATATCCAATTGTTCCGCCAGTAATTTTCGTGCCAGTTCAAAAAATTCCTGCATGTGAATTCCTCCTGTTTTTTCAATTTTTATGATTCTAATTATATGCGGATAAATTATATTATTCAGCCAGTATGGCCTGCAATGCCAAAAGCTGTCCCGTTACCATATTACTTGTAACGCAATTTTCCGCTACCAGCATAGCATTATAGACAGCTTCCCTGCGGGAACTTCCATGACCGACAACACTTATCCCATTAACGCCCAGTAAGGGAGCGCCGCCAACCCTGGTATAATCAATGCGATTAAAAAATTGCGGGGAAGCCCCTAATTCCCTGGTTACCCCCCGGGCTATAAACCCTGCCATTCCCTCAACTGTTTTTAAAACTATATTACCGGTAAATCCATCACAAACCACTATATCAACTTTACCGTTAAAAAGCTCACGTCCCTCCAGATTACCGACAAAGTTTAACTGTGCATGTTGTTTCAGCAGAGCATGGGCTTCAACACTGACAGAATTGCCTTTGGTCTCCTCCTCACCATTATTGAGCAAGGCAACGGTTGGGTTTTTCTTATTCAATTGCAATGCAGCATAAGCACTGCCTAATAGCGCAAATTGTAGTAATTGTACCGGTTTGCAGTCTACATTGGCACCTACATCAATTAACAGGGTCACACTATCTGCAGCATTAGGTAAAGAGGCCACTATGGGCGGGCGATCAATTCCTTTCATTCTGCCCAGAATAAATATAGCCGCTGCCATTTGAGCTCCAGTACTCCCACATGATAGCAAAGCATCTGCTTTGCCTCCCTTAACCAGATTAGTAGCTACAATAATAGAAGCGTCTTTTTTCTTCCGCATGGCTTGAGCCGGGGACTCATTCATCCCCACTACCTGAGAAGCATGAACTATTTCAATCCGGTTAGAATCATGCGGTTGGGATTTTAATTCCTGCTCGATTAAATCCGATTGTCCTACCAGGATAGCTGTACCGCGCTGTTCCTCTGTCCAGCGTAATGCACCGGCAACTAATTCGGAAGGAGCATGATCCCCCCCCATAACATCCACTGCGATTCTCATTTTTTACCTCCTTGGAAAACAAAAAGTAAGCTATTAGTCCTTTTAACAAGACTATATACCTTACTTCTTGACCAGTCTACTGCAATAGAGACTACATAACGCTTTTACCTTTATAATAACCGCAGGCCAAACATGCACGATGTGGCAGCTTTAATGCATGACATTGTGGACACTCTACCAGTCCGGGTGCGTCAATTTTTCTCCATTCAGAGCGTCTTTTGTTTTTCCGTGCATGGGACTGTCTTCTCTTAGGTACTCCCACTTGCAAAAACCTCCTTCCCTAGGTAAGATGCTTTAGTTTTTCCCAGCGGGGATCAATATTGTCCTGCTGGCATTGACAGGATCTGTGGTTTAAATCAATTCCACATATCGGGCACAAGCCCTTGCAATTAATATTACAAAGCGGGGTCATAGGAATCTGCGTTAGGATGATTTCATATATCAGTGAAGAAAAATCAACAATTCCACCCTTAATAAATACTACCTCATCCTGCCATAGATCTTGTTCATCCTGAAGAGAAATATCAATCAGACTGGCAGCAAAATCGGACTTAATATTATAGATACAGAATTCCAAACAGCGTGAGCAATTCAAAATTACTTCAGTTGAAATTGTACCAAAAGCTTTAATCTGTTGATCTTTACTTTCCAGGCGAACATGCACAACTATTGGCTTACTGAATTTACCCAGCGGTTCCAATATTTCGTTATTCCCCGGTATCTCCGCATGAAATAGCTGACCTTGACCAGCTATTAATTTGGTCTCCTTCAGGTTGATTTCCATGTCTACACCCCATAAAAATAACAGATTAATTATAGTCTTACCCTGTTATTATTGTCAACCTTGGAAGGTTTTAAGCCCCTTTATTTAACAGGACACTTTTAGTTTGCTCCTTATTCTATAAAATAATGGGGTAAATTAAGATGCCCCCCGGCAAACATAAAAAGGGCGGGTTGCCCCGCCCCCGTTTTAAAAAGTATTATTTAGCCAGTTTATAAGTATCTCTGGCAATAACCAGTTCTTCATTGGTAGGAATAACAAAGATTCTGACCTTGGAATCGGCAGTAGCCACATCAACTTCCTTGCCCCGAACCTTGTTCTTTTCTACATCCATCTTAATTCCCAGCGCATCCAGGTTTTCACAGACTTTCTCGCGAACATCATAACCATTTTCACCAACACCAGCGGTGAAAACCAGACAATCGCATCCGTTTAACTTGGCAATGTAGTTGCCGATGTAGCCCTTAACCTTGTTGTAATAAACATCCAGAGCATTCTGGGCTCTTTCGTTACCTGAAGATGCTGCTTCCAGAATATCACGCAGGTCATTTGATACACCGGATAATCCCAACATACCGGATTTCTTGTTAAAATAGCTGTTGGCTTCCTGAGAGTTCATACCCAGTTTTTCCATGAGGAAGAAAACTATAGCCGGGTCAATGTCTCCGGAACGGGTGCCCATTACTAATCCTTCCAGCGGAGTAAATCCCATGGAAGTATCTACAACTCTGCCCTCTTTAATAGCTGCCATACTGGCACCATTGCCCAGATGCAACGTAACAATCTTGCATTCTTCATAAGGCTTGCCCAGCATTTCAGCAGCACGGTGGGATACATAATAATGAGAAGTGCCGTGGAAACCATATCTTCTAACCTTGAATTTTTCGTAAACTTCATAAGGCAGCGCATACATGAAATTTGCCGGTTGCATAGTCTGATGGAAAGCTGTATCAAATGCAGCTACATGTTTAACATTGGGCATTAATTCCTGACAGGCTTCAATCCCCATTAAGTTAGGTGGATTATGAAGCGGTGCAATGTCAAAGCAATCTTTGATTACTTTCTTTACTTTGTCATCAATTACTACTGATTCGGCAAAATCTTCACCGCCGTGAACTACGCGATGTCCAACTGCACCAATTTCATCCATGCTCTTAATAATACCGTATTCAGGATTAATCAGTACATTCAATACCAGTTTCATCCCTTCAGTATGGTCGGGTAAATCCTGTTTGATAACCACTTCATCTTTGCCGGTTGGTTTGTGTTCCAGGGTACTTCCCGGAATACCTACGCGATCAACCAGACCTTTGGCCAGAACTGATTCATCCGTCATATCAAATACCTGATACTTAATGGATGAACTACCTGCATTTACTACCAGTACCTTCATTAAAAACCTACCTCCTCAAAAATTCTATTGATCAGGTAAGAGCTCCCCCCAATTTGAACTATGCCCTTACTGCTGTCATAGCAACTACATTAACGATATCTTCAACGCTGCATCCCCGGGATAAATCATTAACCGGCTTGGCAATACCCTGCAGTATGGGGCCAATTGCTTCAGCTTTGGCTAAACGCTGTACCAGTTTATAACCAATATTTCCTGCCTGCAGATCAGGGAATATTAATACATTACATTCACCTGCTACCGGACTGCCGGGAGCCTTGGAGGACCCAACGCTGGGTACTAAAGCAGCGTCTGCCTGGAATTCACCATCAACTTTCAGGTTGGGGAATCTTTCTTTGGCAATCTTAACTGCATTGGCAACTTTGTCAACTACTTCATGGCTGGCACTGCCTTTGGTTGAGAATGACAGCATACCAACTTTGGGATCTTTCATACCACAAAGGTTAACTGCCGTACCAATGGAAGATTGAGCAAACTCAGCCATTTGTTCTTCGGTAGGTACCGGGGTTACTGCACAGTCAGCAAATACAAACGTACCCTTGTCTCCAAAATCACTATTAGGTACTATCATAATGAATGCACCGGATACTGCTGAGATACCAGGAGCAGTTTTAATAATCTGCAGAGCAGGCCGTAAAACATTACCGGTAGTATTTTCAGCTCCGGCTACTTCACCATCAGCTTTACCCATTTTGACCATCATGGATGCGAAAAACAGCGGGTCCAACATAGTGCTTTTGGCTTTGTCCAGGTCAACGCCCTTGGACTTGCGCATTTCATAGAAAGCCTGTACAAAATCATCAAAGAAAGCTGATTTTGCCGGATTGATAATTTCAGCTCCGGAAATATCAGCTCCAATTTTACTTGCCAGAGCCTTAATTTCACCCTCGTCACCTAACAAAATGGGGTTAGCCAACCTTTCCGCTGTGATAGCCTTGATTGCCTGTAAAGTTCTTTCTTCCGTACCTTCAGGCAACACAATAGTTTTGACATTCTTGGCTGCCTTTTCTCTGATTTCTGCTAATAAACTCATTCTTCAACCTCCCCTAAATAATAACCTTCACCTGTCATTGAAAGTCAAGTTGCTGTGTTAATTCTAGCATAAAGTGATTAAGTAGTGGTAAAATTTATAGGACAATAATAACCATTAGGAGCTGAGCTATGGCTGTTCTGGGTATCGTGGCTGAATTCAATCCTTTTCATAACGGACATCTGCATCTGGTACAGGAAGCCTTAAAAAAAGAGGACTTCTCTGCTGCAGTTTGTGTCATGAGCGGTAACTTCCTGCAACGCGGCGAACCAGCTCTTTGTGATAAATGGTCACGAGCTGAGATGGCAGTTCGATGCGGACTTGACCTGGTTATTGAGCTGCCTTTTTGTTTTGCAGTCCGCAGCGCCTGGTATTTCGCCCGCGGTGCTGTAAACTTGCTGGCTCAAACCGGAGTAGTTACCCATCTGGCTTTTGGCAGCGAAAGCGGCAATATTAATGGGCTGAATGCTATCGCTTCCGTATTGGCTTCTGAACCGGATGAATTCAAAACCAGATTGCGCTCTCATCTGAACAAAGGTCTTAACTATCCGACAGCACGGTCCCTGGCTTTACAGGATTATCTAAGCTCCATTCCTGATCTGGAACATTTGCTAATGGGGCCTAATAATATCCTGGGCATCGAATACCTGCGCGTTATAATGGAAAACTGTTTACCACTAATTCCCCTGACTATTCCCCGTCAGGGTAACTTTCACGACCCTGCGCTGGGGTATTTTTCCGGCGCAACTGCTATTCGCAAAAGTCTGGAACAAAACCAGTCATTACAGCAAGTTGCTCCAGCCATGCCGAAAAACTGCCTCGAAAGATTGAAAAAGGAAATCTCCCTGGGCCGGGCACCAGTTCATGCCGATGCTCTGGAACAGGCTGTCTTTTTCCAACTTCGCTCCCGGTCCGCCACCCAACTTCAAAATATATATGAAGTAAATGAAGGGCTGGAAAACCGTTTGCATAATGCTGCTATAACCAGTCATACTTTGGAGGAACTACGCCACCAGGTTAAGTCAAAACGATATAGCCTGACTCGAATTAACCGCACCCTCTTATACTCGCTGTTAGCCCTTTCCAAAACTCAGATGCAGGCATTTGACCTTAATGGTCCTCAATACATACATGTCTTAGCTTTTTCTGCAAAAGGGCAGGAAATCCTTCAAGAGATGAAAATTAAATGTACATTGCCAGTCTTAAGCCGGGGAAGTGAGGTTAAACATGCCTATGTGGGCGGATATGGTAAGCAGGTACAGGATATGACAGCTATAGATGTACTGGCTGATGATTTATATGTATTAGGTTTTCCCAATCCACAACATCGCCAGGGAGCTCAGGCGTTTACTTCCACGCCCTTTATTCTGACCGATTAACCGCCTTAAGAATTTCAGGTAATTTCTCCAAAGCCGCCTCCCTGCCTAAATCTACTAATTGTCTGGAGCAATCAAAATCCTGGGACGAATATCCACCAACTGCCGGTTGAATTAGAATGGAAGCCAGCTTGGAAACATAATCAAAATGAGGTTTCTGCATAATGTCCAGGGAAGTCAGAATCACATCAATGGAATTATTTATAACCGGTTTTTTACCGGGACAATAGGTAACATCAACTGCAATAACCACTTCATAACCCCGGTCAATTGCCACCTGTACAGGCAAACGATCTGTAACTGCCCCATCAACCAATACCAGTCCATCTTTCCTGACCGGATGGAATACCCCCGGTATTGATATACTGGCACGAACTGCCTCGGCTACTGCCCCCTCTTCAATCACAATTTTCTTTCCACTTATTAGATCAGTTGCTACCACCGCCAGTGGAAAGTCCAACTCTTCAAAACTTTTATTTTTAGTTAGTAATTCAAGAAAGGTTGCAATTTTTTTACCGACCATAAAACCCATTCTGGGGATGCGTATATCATATAAAATATTCGGGTTCATATATTCTATCATGCGATCCAGCATCTTAAGATCAGCACCACAGGCATATATACCTGCGACCATGGCACCCATACTGGACCCAACTACAAAATCCAGGGGGATATTATTTTCAGCCAGTACCTGCAGGACTCCTATATGAGCTAATCCCCGAGCACTCCCTGCACCTAGTACCAATGCAACTTCCGGCCGATTATCAGTCATGAAACAACCCCCTTTTAAGCTATCCCTGATCAATACAATTCTAATCATTACGCCATCCTGCATATATTCCTATATGGGAAGGAAGTAATGTATATGAAACCATGGTCAGTATGGCTTCTTCTATTATTAATACTGATATTAATCCTGTTTATGTTTATTAATCCCGGTGAAACCGTAAACGCCGCCGGTAATGGCATGAAACTCTGGTACTCTACTATCGTTCCGGCCTTGTTACCTTTTTTTATTGTTACTGAACTGCTGATAAGTATTCATTTCGTAAAATTATTGGGGGTTATACTGGAACCAATTATGCGTCCCGTATTTCGTCTGCCCGGATGTAGTTCCCTGGTAGTAGTCATGGGTTTTACTTCCGGCTTTCCTATGGGAGCAGTGTTATGCAGCCGGTTATATGAGCAACACCTGCTTACCAGAGAAGAAGTTCAGCGTTTAGTTTCTTTCACCAATAACTGCAGTCCCTTGTTTATTATTGGTGCAGTTGGTATGGGAATGTTTGGTTCAGCCACGATTGGTTATCTACTGGCTGCTGCCCATTATCTCAGCAACCTGGGAGTTGGTTTATTCTGGTCTATACTTAATAATGGCCAAAGAAGAATAACCCCGTCTAAATCTCATCAACAACTGGTGAGCAATGCCATTAATGATTTCCTTGCTGCTAATCATCTTAACGCTGGTGGCATAGGTCAACTTATGAGTAATGCCATAACTAAAAGTATTGGTACCCTACTTTCCATAGCCGGTTTTCTTGTATTGTTTTCAGTCCTGGCTCGTATGCTGACCGTCTGGGGGGTACTTGATAATTTAGCCCATATATTAGCATATTTATTTGGTTTTTGTGGTATTTCTTATCAGCATGGCTATAGTCTGGCTACTGGATTATTTGAAATCACCATTGGCCTTAAGACCCTGATAACATTCTCTCCGGGCAGCTCTCTGACAAATTTAATTATAGCCAGTATTATATTATCGTTTAGCGGGTTATCAATAATTACTCAGGTAATGAGTGTAATTGCTGACATTCATATCCGCTGGTCTTTTTACTTGTTATCACGTCTGTTGCAAATGATTATTGCCACTGTAATCACGATAATCGGCTATTATCTGGTCATAATAAACAACAGCGTTCAGAGCTTTACCATTCCTGTATATAAAGTCCTGTACGCTATTGATGCCTGGAGTTGGTCAATTTATTGTTTTGTAATCGGTTTCAGTATTATTGCAGTTATGACGATTGTAGGATTATTGTATAGAAACTAAAACTCATCGCTGTCAGCTCCGTTGCGGATCTCATCTTTGCCCTGAGCTATGGCTTCCAATCCTCTGCGCAGCACCATTTCCATATGCGTTAATACTCCATCTGCGTATTCATTGGCGTCCCGACGCATTTCCCGGGCGACTTCATGAGCCCGCGTAACAATATCATCAGCTACCTGCATAGCATTACGGGTAATCTCATTTTCATCTACCAGCCTGGCAGCCTGGCCTTTTGATTGTTCAACATACTCATCAGCCTGGGCAAAAGCATCCTGAACAATACGTTCTTTTTCCTGCAGAAGTATTCTGGCCGTTTCCAATTCCTCCGGTAAAATTGCCCGCATACGATCCAGACGATCTAATAAGCGGTTAACATCAACCAGAATTTTACCACTATAAAGAGGGATTTTTTTACCCTCTTTTACTATCATTTCTATTTCATCCATAATCCTAAATAGTTCCATCACCGGTTGTTTCCTCCTTAATCAAATGATAATAATATAAAGTTGATTCACCATAATCGTTAGCTCGATAACAGTGCAGGTTTTCAAATACCGGGGGTAATGACTTCCTGCGTGGAGCACGAATAATTATAATCCCATCAGGGTTAATGATAACCTGTTTATCCAAAGTGGTTAAAACCTGTTCAAATAACTTTTCATTGGTAAAGGGAGGATCAATATATATTAAATCGAACTTAATTTCACGGTTAAATAATGCACGAATAGCAACAAATACATCCTGCCTGTATACTTCATAACCCACTTCAAATCCACAGCTCTTTAAGTTATGATGAATAGTCCGGACAGCTTCCCTGCCTGAATCAACCAATATGACCAAATCAGCACCACGGCTGAGAGCTTCAATTCCCACACTGCCGCTGCCGGCAAATAAATCCAGAAACTTTGCATTTCTTATATCAGAACCTATAACATTAAAAAGAGCTTCTTTAATACGGTCAGTTACAGGCCGCGTATCATAGCCAGGTGGGGCTTTTAGTTTTTTCCCTTTAGCTATACCCGAGATTACTCTCAATTAAAAATACCTCATTGTTATGTTTCGCCAATCATTAACACTATCCTCTACCATATTTTTAATTTTAGCACAAAATTTTTCATTTAATTGTGTATATATTCTCTTTTAACTGGTAATGATATAGATACCAGATGATAAATCTGGTAAACAGACCCTCCCCAACAACTTTACAAAATTCTCCTCTCCCCAAAATGGCGACCTGAAGGTCGCCATTTTAATTGCATAATTATGCGCTGCATAACGGATTATATTGCTAAAGGAGGTAATTCATTATGAATAGATTAATTCAGGATTTCAGTCTGAATGTTGACCTGGCTATTGAAGCCCGTGATCTGGTACGGGGAGCAGTAGATACGGAAATTAAAGGCGTAACTGAAGAGGTAATCAGCAAAGAACAGATCAAAACCCATATAATCAGGATAAATACGGAGGAAGGTGCGCAAAAAATGGGGCGTCCGATAGGAACTTATATTACTATCGAGTCTCCTCCCATGAAAGTAAATGATCCCTATTTAAAGGAAGAACTGATTGAGTCTATTGCAGATAGTATGGGTTCATTGGTAGCAGATTTTATCAAAGCCAATGATACTGTCTTATTAGTAGGATTAGGTAATTGGAGAGCAACTGCTGATTCACTGGGGCCCAAATTTATTGAATATAGCCCCATAACCCGGCACTATCATAGCTATGCCCCGGATGCACTGGTAGAAGGGATGCGTCCTACCTGTGGTATAGCCCCGGGTGTACTGGGTATTACCGGGTTGGAAACTTTCGAAGTTATTAAAGGCATCGTTGATAACACTAAACCATCCCTGCTGGTAATAGTAGATGCGCTGGCAGCCCAAAATGTAGATCGTATTGGTACGACCATTCAAATATCCAACACCGGTATTCAACCTGGGGCTGGAGTGGGAAATTTACGCCATTCACTGACCCAGGCCGATTTAGGGGTGCCAGTTATTGCTGTTGGTTGTCCCACTATTGTCAGCGCTGCTGTTATTGCTGATCAGGCAGTAAAAAAATTCTGTTTTAATACCGGAGCCAGTTACGATGAGATTAAATCCACTAATTCCATACGCGAAATTGTATCCTTTTATGGAGGTTCCCTGGCAGTAACTCCCAAAGAAATTGATGACATAATTGAAAACAGTTCCCGTATAATTTCCATGGGAGTTGCCAAAACTCTTTTTCCGGGAATTCCAGTGGAACAATTGGAGCTTTATGCTACCTGATATCATGAAAACAAGCGGATTTAAAATATCCGCTTGTCTACATATATTATTTAGTTTACTAGGACCTGTTATCCAAGAGTGTTCTGGGTCTGGTAAGCATAAATCATTTTTTTAACCATCTGTCCACCAATGCTACCAGCCTGCTGGGAGGTTAGATCGCCATTGTAGCCCTGTTTCAGGTTAACCCCTACTTCCTGAGCAGCTTCGAACTTAAACTTATCCATGGCTGCCTTTGCTTGAGGAACTAAAAGTCTGTTTCCGCCTCTTGCCAATTGTTTCACCTCCTTTTGTGTTAGTAATCTTATTGTGTTCCGACAACTCTTTATCTATGCTAGAAGTATTTTCAAGAGTTATTATTTTTTTTCTCTTCTTCCGTCTGTTCAGGTCTGCTTATGCCAAATTCCTGTGAAAATTCATATTTTAATTTGGCTAACTTCTCTTTAACTGTATCCATTGAGAACATCTGCTATCACCTCCATAAAAATAAATAAAAAATAAGACTATTGATTTCCATAGTCTTAGCTTGTTGCAAATGTTTTTTTTTAATCAGATAATTATATTTTTATGACTAGCACTGTTTTATCTTGGTTGGGATATATAAATATTCTGTCACCAAAACTCCTTCATATTTATACATCAGCCCAGCATAATTTACCTTTATGCAGGGGCATCAATAATTAATTACGCAGATAATCGGTGCGATGATTAAACCTGGCTTCAAAATATGGTTTAATCTTTTCCATTGGCCATTTATTTGCTGCAGCACACTCCTGAGCCTGCTCAATAATCTCATAATCTTCGATTAAACTGGCTATTTTTAATTGATCCAATCCATGCTGCCTAACTCCCCAAAAATCTCCCGGACCGCGGATGAGCATATCTATCCGGGCCAATTCAAATCCGTCATTAGTCTGTTCGACAGCCTGAAGACGTTTCCTGGCTTCATCAGTTTTAGGTTCAGCCAATAAAATACAATACGATTGATGATTGCCACGTCCTACCCGACCTCTTAATTGATGTAATTGTGAAATGCCAAATCGTTCCGCCTGTTCAATAACCATAACGGAAGCATTAGCCACATCTATGCCTACCTCAATTACAGTTGTTGATACCAGTATTTGAATTTGACCTGCGATAAATTCACGCATAACTGCTTCCTTTTCAGCTGGCTTAAGCCGACCATGTATTAATCCTACAGCTTTATCGGGAAAAACGCTGGTCCGTAATTCATCATACAAGCTGGCCGCTGCCTGCAAATCCTGTTTTTCTGATTCCTCAATCAAAGGGCAGACCACGTAAGCCTGAAGCCCCTGTTCCACTTGACTGCCAACAAATCTGTAAGCATCATTTTTAAATTTATAATCCAGGAAGCGGGTTTTTATATTCCTCCTTCCCGGGGGCATTTCATCTATTATGCTAACCTGCAGATTCCCGTAAATTGTAAGTGCCAGAGTGCGTGGAATTGGTGTCGCCGTCATAACCAGTACATCAGGATTTTCCCCTTTGCAGACTAACTCAGAACGCTGACGCACTCCAAAACGATGTTGTTCATCAATTACTACCAGTCCCAGATGATTAAATATGACCTGGTTCTGAAAGAGTGCATGGGTACCAATAACGATATTTATATCACCCGAGGCTATTGCAGTAAACAGGTTATCCCTTTCTTTAATTCCGGTACTGCCAGTCAACAAGCCTATTTGTATATCAGTTGCAGCTAAAATATTTTGCAACGATTTATAATGCTGCTGTGCCAAAATCTCAGTGGGTGCCATTATAGCTGCCTGAAAACCACTGGCAACTGCTTTAACCATAGCCAATACAGCTATAATCGTCTTACCTGATCCCACATCACCTTGCAATAACCGATTCATAACCCGAGGGGATTCCATATCTGTATAAATATGATGCAAAACCTTCTGCTGGGCAGCAGTTAGTTTAAATGGCAAATTATCAGTAACCTGTTTAACCAGTTCATTTTTTTCCTCATGAATTACAGCGTTTACCTGCTTACTGTCTTCTTCCAATCTAAATCCCAATTGAAAAAGCAACAGTTCTTCAAAAGCCATTCTTCTTCTGGCTTGAAAAAACGACTGCTGATTCTGAGGAAAATGCATATTTTTTAATGCGTTTTCCATGCTGCATAAACCATATTTTTCAAGTAATATATCATCTAAAATTTCTGGATAATCAGCCCGATGTTTTTCCAGGATATAGCTGATTAATTGACGCATGGTCTTTTGACTGATTCCTTCGGTCAGATTATATACCGGAGTCAAATTACATTCAGTATTATTAGCGCTCAAAATATCGTATTCATAAACATGCATTTCCGGGCCTCTTACGCCAGGCTTTATTTTACCGGACACATATATATCCTGGTCAATTTTAAGGATGGTATTCATATAGGGTTGATTAAACCATACTGCGGTTAAAAAACCCTCACCCGTATCAACTACAGCCGAAAAAATATTCATCCCCCGTCTGCTGGTACTGGTACGAGTCTGCGTAACCCTGCCCTGAATCTGTGCCATCTGATCAATTTCCATATCGTGCAGTGGAGTAAGATTGCTCCGGTCTATGTAGGTTCTAGGTACATGCCAGAATAAATCCAGCAGTGTATAAATACCCATGCGGTTTAAGCAGACCTTTCTTCCGGGCCCTACTCCCTTCAGATATTGAACCTCTTTTTCTAAACCGTCCATCTGTTCCTCCCGACAGAAAAGGCGGGTAGATAACCCGCCTGAAAAACATATGCTTATTCAATCGAAATAAAATAATTGTAATGAGGTTGACCACCCCAGTATAATTCCACCTCACACTCGGCATAAATCTCCTCAAGCTCGGCTTTCATAGCTTCAACCTGTGATACTTCCATTTCTTCACCATAGTATAGAGTAATTAAAGAAGTATCCTCATTTACTATTTTCTTCAATAATTGTTTAACCGTTTCCGTTATACTATCGGTAGCCAATTCAATCTTATCTTCTATAAGGCCAATAATATCTCCCTCTTTTATATGCAGTCCATTCATGGTAGAATCTCTTACCGCATGAGTTACCTCGGCATATTTAACCTCGCCATACTGCTCAGTCATATTTTGCACAACCTCATGCAACTGCCCTTCAGGTTGATAAGACATCAAAGCCGCAATAGCTTGCATAATTGACCGGGTAGGGATTACAACCACCTGTTTATCTGCTAACTGCACCACCTGCTCAGCAGCCATAACAATATTACCATTATTAGGTAACAGGATAACTGCATCTGCATTTACCTGATTACAGGCTTCTAATAAATCCTGCGTACTGGGATTCATAGTCTGCCCGCCTTCTACAACTATATCAACTCCCAGACTTTTAAGAATGGTAACCAGACCAGCTCCAACTGCAACTGCTACTAATCCGATTTTTTTATGATTATTAGTTGCATCACCGGGAGACTCCATATTTAAAAGCCGTTCATGCGCCTCTTCCAGCATATTATTAATCTTTATATCAGTGAGCTGCCCCCACTGTAAACAAGTTTCCAGTACTTTGCCCGGATGATTGGAATGAATATGTACTTTTACAATTTCTTCGTCACCTACAACCAGCATGGAATCCCCCAATGGTGCCAGATGATCCCGCATATCAGCAACATCCAGCCCCGGACCCCTTACCAGCACTTCCGTACAATATTGAAACTCCAATTCCAAAGAAACCATACCGGTCCTATCAGATGTCTGATCCACTCTGTCCGGTTCATAACTGGATAACTCAATATCTTTTTCCAGAGCCAGTCCCTGTACGGTACCTTCCAGGAAAAATAACAGCCCTTTGCCGCCAGCATCAACTACTCCGGCTTCCTTAAGAATTGGCAGCATCATCGGTGTTTTATCCAGAGTAATGTGCCCGGCTTTAATACCGGCCAGTAAAACGGCGACTATATCCCCATTCTTCCTGGCTTCCTCCTCACAGGCTTTAGCTACCTCACGAACTACTGTCAGGATAGTACCTTCAACCGGTTTCATTACTGCTTCATAGGCAGTATCTGAACCGGCCATGAGTGCCATAGCTATATCAATAGCATTAGCCTCGTTTTTCCCTTCCAAAACCCGGGCCATACCCCGAAATATCTGGGAAAGAATAACTCCGGAATTACCTCGGGCTCCCATTAAAGACCCCATAGAAATAGCTCTGGCCACCTTACCCAGAGGTTTATCCTGAACTTTCTCGCCTTCTTTTACCGCTGAAAGTAGCGTTAAATACATGTTGGTACCAGTATCCCCGTCAGGTACCGGAAAAACATTTAATAAATCCACACTATCGCGATTATGTTCAAGATTTATACAGCCTGATTTAACACTTCTAACCAGATCACTTCCTGTGATATATGTCAAACTCAAGTTAGTGTTCCTCCCCTATTTTTCTCCCAAAAGTTTTACTCCTTTTACATGCACATTAACGCGGGCAACAGATAATCCAGCATCATGCTCCAATACATAGACAACCTTTTGCATGACATTTTGGGCAACTTCTCTAATCTTAATACCATAACCCACAACGACATAAACATCAATTACCAATCCATCAGCGGACGAACTTACTGATACCCCTTTGCGAATCGATTCCAACCCCAATATGCTCCATAAGCCGGATTGAAAATCCTGGGGTACCATTCCTACTAAACCATAACAGTCAATTGCCGCTAAACCTGCAACCGTCTCAACTGCTTCTTTATCTACGAAGATTTCACCCAAATCAGTTTGTTTGATTTTAAACATGAAGATTTCCCTCCTCTTCTTATAAATTTTAATTCTATATGCTGATATTTATTCCTGCTTCTTGCCCTTTGTCTCCCATTTTGATAGAATATGTAAGTGCATTGTTAATGAGAGGGGGCAAAAATATGGCCAAATGTGAAGTTTGCGGGAAAGGCGTTTCTTTTGGTAAGAAATACAGCCACTCCCATATACGTACTAACCGACAGTGGAAACCTAACGTGCAACGGGTAAAAGTGGTAGTTAACGGCACTCCCCGAAAAGCATATGTGTGTACCCGCTGCCTCCGGTCCGGGAAAATAGAACGAGCCATATAACCGTTTACAAGCCTTAGAATTCTTCTAAGGCTTTATGCTTTTTTATCTGCAACAAATCATGCAATTCAAACTGATACCGTTCATTACAAAAATTACAACACACTTCAATTTTTCCAACATTCTGCTCAATTTCCTGCAGCTCTTCAACACTTAAACCAGCCATTATAGCAGCCAATCTTCCTTCATTGCAATTACACTTAAATGATAATGGAATCCGGTCAGCCAAATTATATGATAAACCCATCATCACCTGCCCGGCAATAGTTTCAAGTGAACTGGACCTAACTACCGCTTCGCTAATTGGTCCTAAAGCGTTAATGTTATTTTCAATTATTTCCAGTATACTGTCATCTGCTCCCGGCAAAGCCTGAACTATAAGTCCTCCCGCTGCTTTTATACTCAAATCAGTATCCACCAGTACCCCCAAAGAGACCAGTGATGGAATCTGTTCCGAAAGCAGAAAATAACTGGCAACATCTTCGGCAATTTCGCCGCTGACCAGTGGAACTTTACCTACAAAGGGTTGTTTCATACCCAAATCTTTTATAACTTCCAGAAAACCGTTCTTGCCTACCAGCTCCCCTACCGCCAGTTTTCCAGGAGTTTTTGAAGGTAAATCAGTCTGCGGGTTGGATATCAGAGCTCTGCCGGTGCCTCTGCTATCCACCGTAGCAATAATTGGCCCGCATATACCATTACCGTCAACCCTTATAGTAAGCACATCCCGCTCGCCCTTCATATCACTGCCCATTAATAATGCTGCCGTTAAAACCCTGCCCAGTGCAGCTGAAGCAGTGGCAGAAGTAACATGCCTGGTCCGGGCTTCATCAACCACAGCAGTAGTATGAGCAATGCTGATTCTAACCTGTCCGCTCCGATCCACAGCTTTAATCAGATAGTCATTATCAATCATTAATATTTTGCTCCTCCCAATATCTCTTTTGTAATTATACCCATAAAGCATGCTAATTCAAAAACACTTTTATCAACCGGGAGGTATTTAAAGCGACAACGTCAAAATGTAACTTATTACACGATAGGAGGTAACTGTTGTGGCTATATATGAATTTGAAGGTAAGCGCCCGATTATTGGTATTGATGGTTTTATACACCCGCAAGC
>JAQVWB010000014.1 GCA_028698695.1 Syntrophomonadaceae bacterium
GCCGGATCCGGTCTCAAAGATGTTTATGGCTGTGCCGGTATATTTACTATATGAAATAAGCATATGGATATCCCGATTTTCCAAACGCTCACCAGGCAGAGGGGAAAAAGAACCAGTTTAGGAAAAAGCAATGGATTTTCCATGCCAGTAAACTATAGTCAATGAACTATAAACACGAAAATGCAAAGCTTTACAAAACCTTATATTTGGGTCATAATAGCAAGTAAATCTAGGCTTTTAGACGAATAAAAGGAGGGGACAACTTGTTTGGATTAATTGGCAACTTTGGTCCCTGGGAACTGGCGCTGATTTTATTGATCGTCTTAATAATTGTAGGACCGGGGAAACTACCTCAGGTAGGACAATCAATGGGAAAAGCCCTGCAGAATTTCCGCAAAGCCAAAGAAGAAGACTTTGATGAACTGGAAGATAAAAAAGATAAATAAAAAAAGGTCTGTTGCAGACCTTTTTTAAAACTAATGGGGAGTGTATTGGCTTGACCCATTTATTCCCGGTATTCCTGAATATTCAGGAGCGCAATTGTCTGGTGGTTGGGGGAGGTCAGGTTGCAGAACGAAAAGTACTCAACCTGCTGGAGTATGAAGCGAATATAACTGTAGTTAGTCCTGAAGTTACGGATAATTTGAAACAACTGATAGCCAGACATTCAATCGTCTGGTATAAAAGAGAGTTTATACCTGATGATTTGGAAAATATGTCACTGGTGTTTGTCGCCACTGATACCGGAAGCGTAAATCAGGAGGTGGCTTCTTTGTGCCGTGAAAAAGGTATTTTGATAAATGCGGTAGATGACCCGCCTAATTGTGATGTATATATTCCGTCCATATTGAAACGAGGTTCATTGACCGTAGCAATATCCACCGAGGGAAAGAGTCCTGCTTATGCGGCGCGCCTGCGTCGGGAACTGGAACAAATAATCACGGAAGATCATGGCAAACTGATTGAGATTTTAGGCGAGCAGCGTGATCTGGTTAAAGAAACGGTTGATGATATCGAGATTCGCCGTGCAATTTTCCAGGCCATGGCGAATTCGGATTTATTGGAATTAATTCAAATGGGAGCGGAAGATAAAATAAGGGAGCGGATTGAGCAATGTATGTCCTTGTGGCAGGCCTGAATCATAGAACAGCTCCGGTTGAGATAAGGGAGAAACTGGCTATTACTGGAGTTGCTTTGCAAGATACCTATAAGCAATTGCTGCAGCAGGAAGGTATAGAAGGTGCTGTTATTGTTAACACCTGTAACCGGACGGAGATTTATGCTACCACCCGGGATATTGAACAGGGCTCACGGGGACTGGAACAAATGTTACAGAGATATTCCGGTATTGATAGTCAGGAATTAAAGCAATACCTGTATCAACCAAACTGTTACGAGGCAATTTATCATCTGTTCAGGGTTACCTCCGGACTGGATTCCATGATTTTAGGCGAAACCCAGGTAATCGGGCAGGTAAAAGATGCTTATATGACTGCTATGGAAGCTAATTCCTCAGATGGAGTGCTTAACGCATTATTTCAAAAGGCACTTTATGTGGGCAAGAAAGTTCGCTCGGAAACGGAAATTGATTCACATCCATTGTCTATCAGCTCAGCAGCAGTTGAAATGGCTCGCAGCGTATTGGGCGATTTGCATGGCAAAACCGTAATGGTGGTAGGAGCGGGAGAAATGAGTGAACTTACTACCCGTTATCTCATGCAGCATGGAGTGCAATCGGTTATTGTATCCAACCGTTCCTATGATAAGGCAGTAGCAATGGCAGGGGAATTTTCCGGACAGGCTATTCGTCTGCATGAAATGCCGGAGATGCTTCCCTTGACTGATATTTTGATTAGTTGTACTGCGGCTAATCATTATGTAATCCGTACCGATAATTGTTATGGAAGTCTGTTAAACAGAAATGGTCAGCCCATAATTATGATTGATATAGCGGTACCCCGTGATATAGACCCGCAATTGGCAGAGTTGGAAGATGTATATTTATATGACATAGACGATCTGCAGGGTGTAATAGATATAAATTATCAGCAAAGACAGCAGGCTGCAATTAAGGCAGAAGAAATTATTGCCCGGGAGTTGGAAGATTTTAATGAGTGGTTGGGCAGTCTTTGTGTAGTACCGGTAATCAGTGCTTTAAAAGCCCAGGCTGAGTCAATAAAACAACAGGAAATGAAAAAAGCACTGAATCGTTTGGGCAAGGTTTCGGAACACGATCAAAAAGTTATTGGAACTATGGCTAATGCAATTGTAAATCAGTTATTGCATCTTCCCATTATTCAGTTAAAGGAGAAGGCTTCAACCAACCAAGGACATGTTTATGCTGAAGTCGTCAGAGGATTATTTAATTTGCAGATAGATAGTGAGGGGTATGCTGAAAATGACTCGTATAAGGCTGGGAACCAGGGGTAGCAAACTGGCGCGATGGCAGACTGAGCATGTAGCAGATAGAATAAAGACCTTTTTTCCCCGGCTGGATATTGAAATCGTGGTTATAAAAACAACCGGGGATATTATTTTAGATGTGGCTTTGTCACGGATAGGTGACAAGGGCCTGTTTACTAAAGAATTGGAGACTGCTTTATTAAACAATGAGATTGATGCAGCTATTCATAGTGCCAAGGATTTACCATCAGAGTTGCCTGAAACCTTGATGATTGGTGCCGTTTTACCCCGTGAAAACCCTCATGACGTTCTGTTATCCCATAAAAAACACAGTCTGGCGGATCTACCTCCGGGGGCGCTGATAGGCACTTCCAGTCTGAGAAGAATAGCGCAGATGAAAGCTTATCGTCCGGATTTGGTCATGGTTGATATACGTGGGAATGTTGAGACCCGGATAAGAAAAATGCAGGAACAAAATTTGGATGCAATTATTCTGGCTTATGCCGGGGTGCAACGTTTGGGTTTAACTGAGCATTTAACTGAGTATTTGCCCTTTGATGTTATGCTTCCCGCAGTGGGGCAGGGTATTATTGCTGTTGAGAGCCGTCGGGAGGATAGTGATACTACTGATATATTACAACAGATCAATGACCCGCTAACCTCAGTTATTATTCAGGCAGAACGGTCGTTTTTAAGGAGATTGGAAGGTGGTTGTCAGGTGCCAATAGCTTGTCTGGCAGAAGAGCAGGAGGGACAAGTGTATCTGAATGGCCTGGTAGCCTCGTTAGATGGATCAACAGTATTTAAGGAATCCATGTATTTTGACCATAATGACCCGGATAACGGTGGGCGAAAGGTAGCAGAATTGCTATTGGAGCAGGGTGCCGGTCAGGTTCTGCAGCAAATTAAAAATTCGGGGGATTAATTATGAAGGGCAAAAGTTATGTTTATTTAATTGGAGCGGGACCGGGGGATCCCGGTCTATTCACCCTTAAGGGCAAAGAAATTCTAAGCCGGGCTACGGTGGTAATTTATGATCGTCTGGTAGGAGATAAAATTTTATCTTATGCTAATCCTGATGCTGAAATGATTTATGTAGGCAAAGCTTCCGGACATCATGCCCTGTCTCAGGATGAGATAAATGCTTTACTGGTGGAAAAAGCTCTTCAGGGTCATATTGTGGCACGATTAAAAGGTGGTGACCCGTTTTTATATGGTCGTGGCGGAGAAGAAGCTCAGTATGTGCTGCAAAATGGACTGGATTACGAAGTGGTACCGGGAGTTACCTCGGCAATTGCTGTGCCTGCTTATGCTGGTATTCCGGTTACACATCGTGACGCTACTTCCAGTTTTGCAGTTATTACCGGTCATGAAAAACCTGATAAAGCCGAAAGTTCTATTCAGTGGGATAAAATATCCACGGGAATAGGAACCCTGGTGTTTTTAATGGGGGTAGAGAATTTGCCGTTTATCTGTAAAAGTTTGATGGATAATGGGAGGGAGCCGTCAACTCCGATTGCCCTGATTCATCGGGGCACAACTCCGCAACAAAAGGTTCTGTGCGGTACTTTGGCAGATATTGTTGATAAAGTAAAGCAAGCAGAGTTTAAACCTCCGGCAGTTATTGTAGTTGGAGAAGTCGTTAATTTACATCAGGAACTGCAGTGGCTGGAGAAAAAGCCTTTCTGGGGTAAGCGTATAATAGTTACCCGTTCACGTAATCAAGCCAGCCAGTTGTCCGCCAGGATAAATGATTTAGGCGGCGAAGCAGTCGAATTTCCTGCAATTAGCATTCGAAAGGAAGAAAACCTAAGCAGTTTGTTTAATGCTTTAAAAAATATTACCAGTTATGAATGGATTATTTTTACCAGTGTAAATGCAGTGGATATATTTTTTGACGAGCTTAATAATGCCGATATGGATATAAGAGATTTAGGAAGAGTTAATTTAGCAGCCATTGGACCGGCAACCCGCGATAATTTAGCGAGGCGCGGTTTGAAAGTGAATGTTGTTCCCGATGAATATAGAGCCGAAGGGATTGTGGCTGAGTTATCCAATAAGATTCAACCCGGGCAATGGGTGTTATTACCCAGAGCCAGAGGCGCCCGGTCAGTTTTACCCGATTCATTGCGCGAAATGGGTGCGCATGTTAATGAAGTGTTTTTATATGAGGCGATTTCTGAAGTACAGGTGAGCCAGGCAACCCTGAATGAAATTAAGAATGGATTTATGGATTATCTTACTTTTACCAGTTCATCTACGGTAACTAATTTTGTTAAGATAGTAGGCAGAGAACATGTGAACAATATCAATCAGAGAGTAAAAGTGGCCTGTATCGGTCCCATAACTGCTGATACAGCCCGTGAAGCCGGCTTCAAAGTTGATATTGTAGCCAGGGAATATACCATACAAGGTTTAGTTGATGCAATTATTGATGAAATATAGTTATATCAGGGGGAGGAGATACAATGATAGGGTTTACAAAATTGCTTTGCGGAACCGCGACAGTATCAGATGTTATTAAGCATAGCAGCATAGAAGGACAGGTCCCGCCCGAGTTGCTTCAGTTTTCCAATAAAAATCGGCCGCTGGTAGTCTGGAATGTGACCAACCGATGCAATTTAAGATGCAAACATTGTTACATCCATGCTGAAGATATTGTCTACCACAATGAATTAAGCACCGATGAAGCCAAAATCTTTATTGAGGATTTGGCTCAAATGCAGGTACCGGTATTGCTGTTCTCTGGCGGAGAACCGTTATTGCGCCCTGATATTTTTGAACTGGGAGAGATGGCTGCCAGGCTGGGTTTGCGACCGGTAATATCGAGTAATGGGACTTTGATTGACCGGGAAATAGCAGCCAGGATAAGGGAAGCAGGTTTTCAATATGTAGGTATTAGTATTGATGGAGCACCGGCCACGCATGATGAGTTTCGCAATCATAAAGGGGCTTTTGATGCTGCTATCAAAGGAATTAATGCCTGTCAGGCAGAAGGAGTAAAGACGGGTATCAGATTTACAGTGAACAAATATAATCAGCAGGATTTACCAGAGATTTTCAATATAATTGAAAGGGAAAATGTTCCCCGTTTTTGCATGTATCATCTGGTTTATGCGGGTCGTGCTGCTGAGATGGCAGATATGGATACCACTGCAGAAGAGAAACGAGAGATTCTGGATTTGGTTACGGAAAGAACCATTGATCTTCACAGTCGTGGAGTTCAGGTGGAAATTTTAACCACTGATAATCATGCTGATGGGATATATTTATTAAATAATATTCGGGAAAAACAACCGGGACGGGTAGACGAAATTGTTCAGTTATTGGGGATGCATGGTGGCTGTTCAGCGGGAACCAAGTTTGCCAATGTTGATCCCCAAGGTAATGTTCATCCCTGTCAGTTCTGGCAGGATTACAGTGTAGGGAATGTACGGGAAACGCCATTCAGTCAGATATGGACCTCCGAGGATGAATTAATGGTGAAGTTGCGGGAGAAGGATAAACATTTGACCGGAAAATGCGGTCGGTGTCAATATAAAACTTTATGTGCCGGATGTCGCATCAGAGCCCGGGCAGTTCATGGCGATTTATGGGCGGCGGATCCGGCTTGCTACCTGAGTGAGGAAGAAATAAAGGGATAGAGGTGACAGCATGGGATTTCCAATCTACCGGGGAAGAAGATTAAGATCTCAGGCAGCGTTGCGGGCAATGGTAGCCGAAACTTCGTTGCATATTAATGATCTGATTTATCCTATGTTTGTTATTCATGGTAAAGACAAACATTTACCGGTAACTTCCATGCCCGGAGTCTATCAACTATCGGTAGATCGCTTGGTTAATGAGGTTAAAGAAGTAAAAAAATTAGGAATTGCGGCCGTTTTGTTGTTTGGCATTCCTGAAAGCAAAGATGCTGAAGGCAGTTCGTCTTATCAGGATAATGGTGTGGTTCAGCAGGCCATAAAAGCTATCAAGGATTGTTGCCCGGAACTGATAGTAGTTACGGATGTTTGTTTGTGTGAGTATACTGATCATGGACATTGCGGGCTGCCCGATAAGTCAGGTTATGTTGATAACGATGCTACCCTGGAGATTTTAGCCCGGCAGGCTTTGTCACATGTACGGGCCGGATGTGATATAGTGGCACCTTCTGATATGATGGATGGCAGAGTTGGTCGCATTCGTAATTACCTGGATGATAATGGTTATATACAGGTTCCTATTATGGCTTATGCAGCCAAATTTGCTTCCAGTTTCTACGGACCATTCAGAGATGCAGCTGATTCTACTCCGCAATTTGGGGATCGTAAAACTTATCAGATGGACTATTGCAATATTAATGAAGCCCTGCGTGAAGTGGCTATGGATATTGAGGAAGGGGCCGATTTGGTAATGGTTAAACCGGCCCTGGCTTACCTGGATGTCATTAAGGCAGTAAAAGAAAAGTTTTCTTATCCTACGGTAGCTTACAATGTAAGCGGTGAATATGCTATGGTTAAAGCGGCTGCTGAACATGGCTGGATTGATGAGGAAAAAGTTACTATGGAAATAATGACGGCTATCAAACGGGCGGGAGCAGATTTGATTATTACCTATGCGGCCAAAGATGTAGCCAGATATATTAATCGGTAAAGATTTGCGGAGGTGAAGGAGTCCAGACGATTGTGAATTTCGTTCCGGATTCGAAATTATGCTGGTATCATGGAATTCTACTAATCAATGTAATATGTTTTGTGATCATTGTTACCGGGATGCCGGAGAAAGATTAAATGAGGAACTTACTACCGAACAGGGCAAAAAACTTATTCGCGAGTTGGTTAAGGCCGGATTTAAAATCATGATTTTCAGTGGCGGGGAATCAATTATGCGTCCTGATATTTATGAATTGGGCAGGTATGCCACTGAACAGGGATTAAGAGCGGTTCTGGGAACCAATGGTACCCTGATCACTCCCGAAGTGGCATTTAAATTAAAAGAAGCCGGTTTTATGGCTGTGGGAGTTAGTATTGATAGTTTATCAGATGAAAAGAATGACCAGTTTCGAAAATTGGACCATGCCTTGCAGTTAGCTATACAGGGAATGAAAAACTTACGACAGGCCGGTTTGCCTTTTCAGATTCATACCACAGTGATGGACTGGAATGTTAACGAATTGGAAGCCATTACTGATTTTGCAGTTGAAATAGGTGCCATGGCACATCATGTTTTTTTCCTCGTGCCAACTGGCCGGGGAGCCAATATTGAAGAAGAAGCTTTAAGAGTTGTAGAATATGAGAAGACTATTGCCCGCTTGATGGAAAAACAAAAAGATGTTGCCATTGAAATTAAACCAACCTGTGCACCCCAATTTATTCGCGTAGCTGATAAAAAAGGAATTCCCATTCGTTTCAGCAAGGGATGTCTGGCCGGAATCAGTTATTGTATAATTAGCCCACGCGGAGATGTACAACCCTGTGCTTATCTGGATATTCCTTTAGGGAATGTGAAAGAAACCCCTTTTGATGAAATTTGGCAAAGCAATCCGGTTTTAAACAAATTGCGCACTATGGAGTATGAGGGTGATTGCGGTATTTGTGATTACCGGGAACGGTGCGGAGGATGTAGAGCACGCGCTTATTATTATAGTGGGGGCAATTTTATGGCCAATGATGATTGGTGTCTGTACAAGCCCAAAGGAGGCTCCCATGGCTAGTTTGACTTCATTGGATAAGGCGTTGCTTAATATGATGCAGTCTAATTTCCCGCTTAATATGTATCCCTATAAAACTATGGCGGATAAGCTCGGTGTTACTGAAGAGGGGATAATAGCAAGACTCGAAGCATTGAAAACAGCGGGAATTATAAGAAGAGTTGGGGCAGTATTGGATGCCAGAAGATTGGGCTTTTATTCTACTCTGTGTGCTGCTAAAGTAGCTGTGGATAGAATTGATGAAGTAGCTGAAATTATAAATTCATATGATGGCGTTACTCATAACTACCGACGAGCCCATGAGTATAATTTATGGTTTACGCTTACCGCTCCCTCACAGGGAGCATCACGGATAATTATAGACGAATTAATACATAAGACTGGCGTAAATATTGTCAGTATGCCGGCACTTAAAACTTATAAAATAAAAGTTGCTCTGGAAATGGAGGGCGATGACCATAATAAATGATCAGGATAAAGCCATTCTTCGTGAACTTCAGGGGGATTTACCGCTGGAACCCAGACCATTTGCCAGTGTTGCTGCCCGGGTCGGTGTGAGTGAAGAGTATTTAATGCAAAGAATAAATGCTATGATGGATGAAGGTATAATCCGGCGCTTTGCAGCTATATTACGCCATCAGAAGGCGGGCTATACAGTTAATGCCATGGTAGCCTGGAAAGTTGAACCGGAACAGGTGGATAGAATTGGCATGAAATTTGCTGCCTGTGAGCAGGTAAGTCATTGTTATCTGCGGGAAGTACCTTCTGATTTTGATAAGAACCTGTTTACCATGGTTCATTGCCGTAGTGAGGAAGAATTGAATCTATTAGTTTTAAATATGTCGGAACTGTTGGGGTTGGAAGATTACTCCATCATAAGCAGTGAACACGAGTATAAAAAAACCAGTATGAAATATTTTTAATAAATCAGCTGGACCAGGCTAATGTTTGGAGGTTGTAAGTATGAACACTGACCGTTCAGAGGAAATGTTTCGTATTGCCTGTCAATATATGCCGGGCGGGGTAAATAGTCCGGTAAGGGCATTTAAAGCGGTAAAGGGAAATCCAATTTTCATTAAAGAAGCCAGGGGATCACAGGTTATTGATGTCGATGGTAACGCATATATTGATTATGTGGGTTCCTGGGGCCCTTTAATTCTGGGTCATAGCCATCCACAGGTAATTGAAGCCATTTGTTCCATGGCAACAAAGGGAACCAGTTTCGGCGCACCGTATGAGGCGGAAATTGAGTTGGCCAGTTTAATTAGTGCTGCCATACCCTCTATTGAAATGATACGTATGGTTAATTCGGGGACTGAAGCTGCCATGAGTGCTATTCGTCTGGCCAGAGCCTATACCGGCAGAGATAAGATAGTAAAATTTGAAGGATGTTATCATGGACATGCTGACAGTTTTTTAATTAAAGCCGGCTCAGGGCTTCTGACATCAGGAGTTCCCACCAGTCCTGGTGTTCCTGCCCGTACTGCGGAATTGACTTTGATAGCAACTTACAATGACTTGCAATCGGTAATAGACCTGTTTAATGAGCATGGCCAGGAAATTGCTGCTGTTATTATTGAGCCAGTTGCGGGTAATATGGGTTTGGTAATTCCCGATAGTGAATTTTTGCATGGATTGCGACAGTTAACATTAAAGTACGGCAGTTTGTTAATATTTGATGAAGTTATTACGGGTTTTCGGGCTTGTTATGGTGGATTTCAAAATATCGTTGCTATCAAACCTGACCTTACCATATTGGGAAAAATTATTGGCGGAGGTTTACCGGTAGGCGCCTACGGAGGAAGTCGGGAAATAATGAAACAAGTAGCACCGCAGGGTGATGTTTATCAGGCCGGTACGCTATCCGGAAATCCATTAGCCATGACTGCCGGAGTAGAAACCTTAAAAATATTGGCTGAGAATGACTGGTATGACCGGTTAGAGGTATTAACTTACTATTTAATCGGCAAATTAAAAACAGTATTTGAGAATCATGGACTTTATTATGAAATTAACCGGTTGGCTTCTATGTTTACTGTGTTCTTTACTGAAGAATTAGTTGATAATTATACAGCAGTATTAAACTGTGACACAGAAAAATATGGCGCTTTTCATCAGGCTCTGTTAAATGAGGGGGTATATTTTCCTCCAGCTCAGTTTGAAACTTGTTTCCTTTCCTGTGCCCACGATATGGATGATGCCAATAAAACTATCGAAGCGGTTAATCGGGCATTATCGATTATACAGGAATAAGGGAGGGGTGTTTTAATGCCGGATAATTGGGAGTGGTTTATAAAAAACTTTGAGTTTTTAAGTCATATTGATTTAACTGCCTATAAACGCCCGCAAATGGAAAGACGAATTAACAGTTTTATGAGATCGGCGTCAGTGCCTGATTATAATGAGTTTATCAGTTTATTGAAAACTGATGCTAATTTATATCGTAAGTTTCTTGATCATATTACCATTAATGTGTCTGAGTTTTTTCGTAATGCCAATCATTGGGAGATTTTAGAAAAGCAGGTTATTCCTGATTTAATAAAAGACCGCTCGGGATTGCGAGTTTGGAGTGCTGGTTGTTCAACCGGTGAAGAGCCATATTCACTGGCTATGATGCTAAAAGAAAACCGCGTTAATCTGGTTGACAAAATTCTGGCTACTGATTTGGATCAGGAGGTTTTAGCCAAGGCAGCACAGGGGATTTATTCAGCTAAATCGGCACAGGGGATTCCACCCGCTTATTTATCTAAATATTTTACTGCTCAAGATGAAAACTATGAAGCGAGAGACGAATTGAAGGACATGATTAAATTTCAAGGCCATAATTTGTTAAAAGATGGTTTTGGCAAGGATTTTGATTTAATTTTATGTCGTAATGTAGTAATTTACTTTACCGAAGAAACCAAAAGTAAATTGTATCAGAGATTTGCTGATGCTATGCGTCCGGGAGGAATATTATTTATCGGCAGTACTGAACAAATCTTTCAAGCTCGTGATTTAGGACTTAAATCAGTTGCTACTTTTTTTTATAAAAAGGAATCTTAAAGTATTATAAATTTTTGTGCAATGATTCTTTAAAAAGCAGGAAATGAGTCACGAATATAGAAACTTAAATGTGATATTCTTTTTTAAATAGTTGGTCAAGGTTGTTTTAAAGGCGGTAATTTGCCCTGGCAGCCAGATATAAAATTATTCTTGGGGGTGGTATGGTCGGCTTTATGTCTGCTAGTTTGAGGGGTTTGAAGATTTGCCTGGTAAATTATGAATCGAAAAGGAGGAATGAACTTGAAGGTTCTCGTGTGTGTTAAGCAAACATTTGACACAGAAGCTAAAATCGAATTAAAAGATGGTAAAATCTCGGATGCAGGTATTAACCTGATTATTAATCCTTATGACGAAGTTGCCGTTGAAGGTGCCATCCAATTAAAAGAAAAGAACATTGCTACTGAAGTAGTAGTTGTATCTGCAGGTTCTGACAAAGCTATGGATACTATAAGAACTGCACTGGCAATGGGCGCTGACAGAGGTATTCTCGTAAAACAGGATTCCGCTGCTGATGAATATCAGAGAGCTGTTGCCCTGGCTGAAGCCATTAAGGCTGAAAACCCTGATCTGATTCTGGCCGGTCATGTTGCCGCTGATGATGGTTCTTCACAGGTTCCAACTCGCGTAGCAGAAATTTTAGGATTACCGAATGTCAATGTAATTACCAATATTGAAATCGCTGGTGGTAAAGCTACCTGTACCAGTGAGGCTGACGGCGGAACCCAGGTTACTGAAGTAAGCATTCCGGCAGTTATCTCCAGTCAGGTTAGCTGGAATGAGCCTCGTTATCCTTCTATGAAAGGTATTATGCAGGCTAAAAAGAAACCGGTAGCTACAGTAGACGCTGCTGCTGCTGATGCCAAGGTTAAAATTATTGAATTAGCCTTACCGGCTGCCAAGACTGCTGGTATTAAGATCGAAGAAGATCCTGATGTTGCAGCTGTTAAATTAGGCGACTGGATGAAAAATACCGTTAAGGTTGAAGTGAAATAATTGCAATGAAAAAAATTTCGTATTGAGATAAAGGAGGGTAATTGATGGCGGGAACATGGGTATTTGTAGAACAAAGAGATGGTAATATACGTAAAGTTACGTATGAAATGCTCTCTAAGGCTAAGAGTTTTGGTGATGAAGTTAGTGCAGTAGTAATTGGCAATAATGTTGAAGGACTGGCCCCTGAATTTGCTAAATATGGTGCAGATAAAGTTTATGTTGTGGAAGGCGATGTATTTGCTAACTACAATACTGGTGCTTATGTTGCACAGCTGGCTGCTATGATAAATGAATTTTCTCCTAATGCAGTATTGTTTGCTCATACTTTTAATGGCAGAGATCTGGCTTCCAGATTAGCTCAGAAATTAGAAGCCGGACTGGCAACTGACGCTATTAATGCTGAAATTAGTGCAGGCAAAGGCGTTTTCACAAGAGCTATTTATGCCGGTAAAGCACTTTCCAAGGTAGAAGTAACCACTTCTCCAGTATTGGCAACTATCCGCGCAGGTGTTTTTGAACTGGCTGAAGCTGCCGGAGCAGGCGCTGTAGTTAAACCAGCTATTGCTGCTACTGATGCTGATGTATATCAGACCGTAAAAGACTTTGTAGTAACTGTATCTTCCAGACCGGAACTCAATGAAGCTGAAGTTGTAGTATCCGGTGGTCGTGGATGCAAAGGCCCCGAAGGTATTAAGGTTGTAGAACAATTGGCTGACCTGCTGGGAGCTGCATTGGGCGGATCCCGTGCTTCTATTGACTCCGGATGGTTAGGTCATGAACTGCAGGTAGGACAAACCGGAAAGGTTGTTAACCCGAATCTGTATGTTGCCTGTGGTATTTCCGGAGCTATTCAGCATCTGGCTGGAATGTCTTCTTCCAAGTTTATTGCAGCTATTAACACAGATACTGAAGCCCCGATATTCAATGTAGCTGACTTCGGAGTAGTTGGCGATTTATTCAAAGTTGTTCCACTTCTGTGTGATGAGTTGAAGAAATAAAGCCTTCCACGGGAGGAGATGGTGTTAGTGGATATGCTTAAAAAGTATATCCACTAATAACTTGGTTTTGCGTAAGGAGGGAGTTTTGCTAAATGACTTTTGGATTTCATCCCTTACAAGGCGGTTATGATGTCCCCATGCGTATTGTGGGGGCCAACGTTCCCTACGAATGGCTTATTTATTTTATAATGTTTATTCCTTTAGGCATTTTCGCCTATGGCTTTTATAAGCGCATACAGGTGTGGATGCTGGCTAAAGGGGAAATTCATCGTAATGATCAGGTTGGTCAAAGAATATTGTCATTGTTGTATTATTCTTTTGCCCAGGCTCGAATCATAAGAAAACCTCTGGCTGGCTGGATGCATTTCGCATTATTTTGGGGATTTGTAGTTCTTGCTTTAGCTGCAGGTGTAGATGCTGCGCATTATTGGATAGGATGGCCGCATATTGAGGGTGGTTCTTACATCTGGTTCTCCAAGGTAGTAGACATTATGGGTTTCTTAGCCCTAATTGGTATTATAGTTATGGCTGGAATCAGATATATACAAAAACCGGACCGTCTTAATGATACTAAAAAATCTGATGGCTGGATTATCCTGTTAATTTTCGCTATTCTTTTAACCGGTTATTTTATAGAAGGTCTGCGCATTGCTGCTCAGATTAAAATGTCAACTACCATGGCGCAAATTGCTTATGAACAACTGGCTTCACCGTTTGGTTGGTTATTTGCTGCACCATTTGCCGGTGCGTCACTTGATTCATTACTGATGTGGCATAGAATTCTGTGGTGGTTCCATATGGCAATAGCCTTCCTGTTTATTGCTATTCTTCCTTTTACGAAACTGTGGCACATTCTGGCTGGGATGCTGAATTATACCTTCCGCGATTTGGAGCCGTCAGCCTGTCGTATGGTTGACAATATTGAAGAAGCGGAAACCTTCGGTGTTGAAAATATTGAGGATTTTGGCTGGAAAGACTTGCTGGATTTGGATTCCTGTATTCGCTGTGGGCGTTGTCAGGAGAATTGTCCTGCCTATAATACAGGTAAAGCACTAAATCCGAAAATTACTCTTATTCAACACATGAAACAACATTTGGATGAAAAAGCACCTTATCTGATTGCTAACAAGGATCTGCCGGAAGAAGTTGAAGCCATGGCTATGACTGATGCGGCTGAGGAATTTGTCAGCCCCATGGATAAGAGCCTGCTTTACGATGTTGTTACTACCGAAGTAATCTGGGATTGTACCAACTGTCGTGCTTGTATGGAACATTGTCCCATGTTTATTGAACACATTCCCAAGATAGTAGAAATGCGTCGTAATCTGGTAATGTGGCAGGGTGATATGCCCAGTGAAGCGCAAATGGCTTTCACCAATATGGAACGTAACTACAATCCTTGGGGTGTTGGTTTTGCCAATCGTGCAGAGTGGTTAAATGAACGCGAAGTTCGGGATAAGGTCAATCTGTTGGGTGAAGATGGCAAGGAATTTGAATATCTGCTTTATGCTGGATGTGCAGTCTCCTTTGACGATCGTTACAAGAAAGTTGGCGAAGCCCTGGTTAATTTATTGGATAAGGCTGGAGTCAGCTTTGGCTATTTAGGTGTTGAAGAATACTGCTGTGGTGATTCAGCCAGAAGGTTAGGTAACGAATATCTATACCAGACCATGGCTCAACAGAACATTGAAACCTTTAATAACTATGGAGTAAAGAAGATTATAGTAGTTTGTCCTCATGGATATAATACCCTTAAGAACGAATATCCACAATTGGGAGGCAATTACGAAGTCTATCATTACACTGAAATACTGGCTAAATTGGTTGCTGAAGGTAAATTGAAACCTTCGCAGAGCCTGGGTGCCAAAGTATCCTATCATGACTCCTGTTTCCTCGGAAGACATAATGGAGTTTATGATCAACCCAGAGCAGTGCTGAAAGCTGCGGGTACCAGTATTGTCGAAATTGAAAAATCCAGGGAATTTGGTTTCTGTTGTGGTGCTGGTGGTGGCCGTATGTGGATGGAAGAAGAAGCTGTGGAAGGTTACAAGCGTATTAATGATACCAGAACTGACCAACTGCTAGTTTCATCCCCTGAAATGATAGTCACCAACTGTCCATTCTGTCTCACCATGATTTCCGATGGAGTCAAGGGTGCAGAAGCAGAAGAACAGACCAAGGTGTTTGATGTGGCCGAAGTGCTGTGGAAGACCATGCAATAATATGCATCGAAAAGAAAGGTCTCCTGTTAGAAGGGAGACCTTTCTTTATCTTTATTTTCTGTTTGTCTGGTCTTTTCTCCACAAATAATTTACTGGTAGATTTGGAATTGGCAGAAAAACTTGCGGTTGAAGTATGATGCTGTTATAGGTAAAATAAGGTATAGTTTGAATCATTGGAAAATTCTGAAGCCAAAGGTTGATATTTTAAAATGCATTAGATGTAATGTATGGCAGAAATGTCAATATATTATTAAATAGAAATATTATTTTATAGATTAGAAAAACTTTTTAAAGGGGGATATGTAATGGGTAGAGAGGTAGTATTGGTTGGGGCCTGTAGAACACCGGTAGGAACATTTGGTGGAAAATTAAAAGATACCAGAGCGGTAGATATGGGAAGTCTGGTTATGAAGGAAGCTCTTACGAGAGCAGGATTAACTGGGGAACAATTGGATGAAGTAGTATTTGGCTGCGTTTTGCAGGCTTCACAAGGACAAAATGTAGCCAGACAGTCAATGATTAAGGCTGGTATTCCCGAAACAGTTACCGCCTTTACGCTTAACAAAGTGTGTGGATCCGGTTTAAGAGCGGTAAGTTTGGCTGCTCAGATTATCAAGGCGGGGGATGCCGACGTTATTTTAGCTGGGGGAATGGAAAACATGTCTATGGCCCCTTATGCCCTTGAGAAAGCTCGCTATGGATATCGTATGAATAGTGGAACCGTGGTTGATGTAATGATTAAAGATGGTCTATGGGAAGCCTTTAATGATTATCATATGGGAATTACAGCTGAAAATGTGGCTGAAAAATGGTCTATTTCCCGCGAAGAGCAGGATGATTTTGGATTCAGGAGTCAGTCAAGAGCCAAAGAAGCAATAGAGAGCGGCAGATTTAAAGATGAAATTGTTCCGGTAGTTATTCCCAATAAAAAAGGTGACATAGTTTTTGATACTGATGAGCATCCTCGGTACAGCCCGCGGGAAAAGATGGCGGATTTAAAACCGGCATTCAAAAAAGACGGAACTGTAACAGCTGGCAATGCTTCCGGAATTAATGACGGGGCGGCAGCTGTAATAGTAATGAGTAAAGAAAAGGCTGATGAGTTGGGAATTACTCCTATGGCTAAAATTATTAGTTACGCGTCCGGGGGAGTTGATCCTAAAATAATGGGAGTTGGACCAATACCGGCTACGCAAAAAGCACTTAAGAAGGCCGGATTAACCGTAGATGATATTGAGCTTATTGAAGCCAATGAAGCTTTTGCTTCCCAGTCTATTGCTGTGGCTAGAGAAATGGGCTGGGTTGATAAAATGGAAAAAGTAAATGTTAACGGTGGAGCTATAGCCATTGGTCACCCAATTGGAGCTTCAGGAGCAAGGATACTGGTAAGTTTGTTGTATGAAATGCAAAAACGGGATTGCAAAACCGGACTGGCTACTTTATGTATTGGCGGAGGACAGGGGACTACTATCATTGTGGGAAGATAATAGTACTGATATTTAAAACCCGGAGGGCAATCCCCCCGGGTCTTTTTTATGAGAAAGTTTAAGTTTTAGGCAGGGAAAGCGAATATCAAAGTAGAATCTATGCTAAAGTAATTATGGCGAAGATTATTTTAACTTGAGGAGGTTTCAATGTGCGTGTAGCAGTTTATCCGGGAAGTTTTGACCCGGTAACTAACGGTCATATAGACATATTGGAGAAAACCAGTAAAATCTTTGACAGGATTGTTATAGCTGTGGTGCATAATGTTACCAAAAATGCGCTTTTTTCACTTGATGAACGCGTGGAATTAATCAGGGAAAGCACTAAGCATTTAAATAATATAGAAGTAGAGTGTTTCAGCGGTTTGTTAACTGATTATATTCGTGAGAAGAAAGCCTGTGCCATTATCAGAGGGTTGAGAACCATGACTGATTTTGAATATGAGATGCATATGTCTATGATGAACAAGCGGCTTATGCCTGAAGTAGATACTATTTTTATAATGTCAGACAGCAATTATATATTCGTTAGTTCCAGTGGAGTAAAAGAAGCGGCCATGCTGGGTGGAGATGTCAGTACGTTGGTACCGGCAGCAGTAAAAAAAGGCCTGCAGGAAAAATTGAAGCAGTTTAAGCAAAAATAATTAGTTAACCATCGGTTATTAATGGTTTGCAAAAAATAACGGGACAGGTATTTTTCCTGTCCCGTTTAAAATTTTTACCAGATGGTAACATTTACAGCTTTGATACCCCAGTTTAAAGCTTCCTGGTGAGTATTAAAAAATAAATCCAGACGATTGCCTTTTATGGCATTACCCTGATCAGAGGCTAACCCATTCCCGTAACCGGGAATATATAAGCGACTGCCCATGGGGATTACATTCGGGTCTACTGCAACTATGCCAGGTGCCAGTGGATGTCCCAGATATGATGGTTGTCCCCCGTAAGGCCAGTTACATTTGTCACAACCACAATATCCTGTAGTTATCATGGTCATCACCCGGCTTCCCCTGGATACAGCAGTTGTAGTTGCCGGGGCAGCTTTAGTAAGACCCAGGGCTTTTCGAGTTTGAGGACCAATAATTCCATCTACCTGTAACTTATTATCCTGTTGGAATTTCACAACTGCCTGATACGTTTTGGGGCCAAATATTCCATCTGCATTTCCTGTCCAATAACCTTTCTGATTCAATGCAGTTTGTGCCTGTACTACCTCCGGGCCTCTGCAACCCCAGTAGAGATTTTCGGTGGCGGCCAAAGCTTCACCATTAAGTATAAACATCATTGCTGCCAGAACCAGTACAGATAGTATTGCAGCACCCCCGGTTTTTATGTTAGCCATACATTACTCCTTTCCCTAAATAACTTGATGGCGTTAATGCCATGTCATTAGTTTAGGGCAGAAGCAGACCAGGCTCAAACTGTCTGATATTGATGTGAGCGGGACAAGCCGGAATGATATCCTGCGATGTCCGGTATAACAATTTATTCACAGATATATTTACAGAATGGACCGGTTGGGATATTGCACCACTTTTTCTATTCTTCAATTAATTTCAGACCATTGCGGCAACGAATGGCTAAATCCTGATAAAGCTGGGTGGCAATTTCAGTATAAACCAACATATTATCAGTCATATCTTTCACCACTACAGCCGGATTACCCATGGCCATTTTTCGGGCGGGAATATGTCTGCCGGGGGGGAGAAGACTGCCTGAACCCA
>JAQVWB010000167.1 GCA_028698695.1 Syntrophomonadaceae bacterium
GATAGTAGGCACGACGGTAGCAAACACCCCTAATTCATTTTTGTGTACAGAACAGAATTATTCCAACTCAATACTGAACCTGATCTCCTGGTGGAACACGACATGAATTCAGGCATACAGTTCCGCAGTGAGAGCAGAACTGATTATAACAATGGTCGCGTTCACGGCTATCAGTGTGAAGTAGATCCTTCGGGACGGGCCTGGAGTGCAGGTATATACGACGAAGCCCGCAGAGGATGGTTATACCCTCTGGATCTGAATCCTGATTCCCGTTCTGCATTTAAAATGGGAGAATGGAACCACTACAGAATAGAGTGCATTGGTCCCTCAATTATGACATGGTTAAACGGTGTACTGGTGGCTCATGTGATAGATGACATGACACCTGAGGGGTTTATAGCACTTCAGGTACACAGTATTGGAAATAACAAGGAGAACGAAGGCAGGGAGATCAAGTGGAAAAATATAAGGATTAAAACAGATAATCTGATACCTTCTTCTTCTAAAGGCATTTATGTTGTTAACCTTTTACCCAATAATTTAAGCGATGTTGAAAAAGAGCAGGGATTTGAATTGCTTTTTGACGGCAAATCTTCAGAAAATTTCAGAAGTGCAAATGGTGAAGAGTTCCCTTCTCAGGGATGGGAAATTAATGACGGTGTTTTAACGGTTCTTTCAAGCGGGGGTGATCCGGCAAAGAGAGGTGGTGATATTGTAACTAAAAAAGAGTATGGCTCTTTTGAGTTAAAGTTTGATTTTAATTTTACAGAAGGCGCAAATAGCGGAATAAAATATGGAACGGGTAATAATGGACCTTCTATCGGTTTGGAGTATCAGATACTTGACGACGAAAGACATCCTGATGCATTAAATGGTGTTGTCGGAAATCGAAAACTGGCTTCTCTTTATGATTTAATTCCTTCAGAAACTGAACGTCGTTTTGTAAAAGGTCCGGGTGAGTGGAACCGCGGAAGAATAGTTGTATCCCCCGATGGTACCGTTCAACATTGGTTAAATGGACGTAAGGTAATAGAATACACACGGGGTAATAATATCTACAGGGCATTGGTTGCACGCAGCAAATATGTTGATTTTGAGGGATTCGGCATGGCTGAAAGGGGACCGGTACTCTTTCAGGACCATAACGATACAGTACATTTCAGAAGTATTAAAATAAGAGAACTATAATTATGGCAAACAGAAGAAATTTTTTAAAAGTTGCAGGTCTGGGAATGGCTGCGGCAAGCCTGCCGGCACTAGCCGGTGCATCAGTAAAACCTTTCTCCGGGCAGAAAGGAAGTTTTAAGTTTCATCTGGGGGTTGCATCCTACAGTGTTAGAAAGTTTTCTCAGGAAGAAGCTCTGGATATGACTCTTCGTTGCGGAGTAACCAGAATAACATTTAAGGATATGCATCTGCCTCTTGATTCAGATAAAGCAACCATTAACAATGCCCTGGCTTTATGTAAAGCCAAAGGAATTCAGCTATACGGGGGTGGAGTTATCTATATGAAAAATAAAGAGCAGGTTGATCAGGCTTTTGAATATGCCAAAACTGCCGGTATGGAAATGATTATCGGTGTTCCCGTTCATGAGTTGCTGGAATATGTGGAAGGTAAGGTAAAACAGTATGACATAAAACTTGCCATCCATAATCATGGTCCGGGCGACGAGCTTTATCCCAGCGCTGAAAGTGCTTATGTTCGCATAAAAAATATGGATAAGCGTATGGGGCTTTGTATTGATATTGGCCACACAAAAAGAATTGACCGGGACCCGGAGCAGGATTTGGTTGATTTTGCAGACAGGGTGCATGATATTCATATTAAAGATGTAACAGCTCCCACAGCAAAAGGAACTACATGTATTATTGGCCGTGGTGTAATTAATTTCCCCTCATTTATGAAAGCTGTTGTGAAATCGGGGTATAGTGGTACGCTGGCCCTTGAATATGAAGCTGAGGCAAATGACCCGCTTCCGGGAATGATGGAATCTTTTGGTTATGTAAAGGGAATAATGGCAATGTTGTAAAGTAGATTCAGAGAATATACATTGAAAATAAAAAACAGATTAAGATGAATTTAAATACAGACAGAAGAAATTTTATTAAGAAGGTGACAGCAGGTGCTGCCGGCATTGCTGTTGGCAGTTCTGCAATGGGTATGTCAGCCCGCAGTTACAGTAGAATAGCAGGTGCAAACGACCGGTTGGGTGTTGCAGTTGTCGGACTTGGCAGGAGGTTGGGCGCATTTTATGAACCTGTTGCGAAAAAGGAGAGTAATGTTGAGTTGATTTATCTGTGTGATGTTATGCCGGGCCAGCGTGAAAGAGCATTGGCAAACTTTTCAAAGCACATAAATTATAAGCCTGAGCTTGAAAATGATATTCGTAAGGTTATTGATGATAAAAGAGTAGATGCTATCTTTAATGCTACTCCCGACCATTGGCATACTCCGGGAGCAATTATGGCTATGAAAGGCGGCAAGCATGTTTATGTTGAGAAGCCTTGCAGTCATAATATGATGGAAAATGAACTGTTGGTGGCAGTAAGTAAGAAATATAATAAGGTAGTTCAGATGGGCAACCAGCAACGCTCCTCGGGACATACTCAGGAGATTATCAGGGAGATACATAATGGTGCCATAGGAACTCCATATAAGGCGCTGACTTTTTATACTAATCAGCGTGGTGAAGTGCCGTTACAGAAAAAAGAGCCTGTACCCCAGGGGCTTGACTGGGAACTTTTCCAGGGTCCGGCGCCCAGGAGGGAGTACACTTACGAAACATGGGATTATAACTGGCACTGGTATGGTTGGGATTACGGAACTGCCGAAGCCGGAAACAATGCAACTCACGAACTTGATGTGGCACGCTGGGCTTTAAAGGTTGATTTCCCAATGAATGTAAATGTGGAGGCAGATAAACGCCATTTTGTTAATGATGGATGGGAAATGTATGATACAATGGAAGTTACATTTAACTTTCCGGGTGATAAAGTGATAGTATGGGATGGGAAAAGCCGCAATGGTTATGATACTTATGGAGGCGGAAGGGGAACCATAATATATGGAAGTGAAGGAAGTATTTTTGTTGATCGCGGGAAATATATCCACTACGACAGATCAGGTAAAGAGATAAAAGACAGTCAGTCGGTATCAAATGAGGCCGGAACTGCACTTGGAGGAGGTGGTGACATGACGACCGCACATGTAATGAATTTCTTTGACTGTATCCGTGGAAAAGCTAAACTTAATGCTCCCATTGATGATGCTTCAGTAAGTATGGCAATGGTTCATTATTCCAATATTGCTTATCGCATCGGACATGGTTTTGAGATTGATGACAAAACAGGTAAAATGTACGACCGTGATGCGATGAAGCTATGGGGTAGGGATTATGCCCCCGGCTGGGAACCAACTCTCTGATTTTTAGTAATTTTTACTTCCGCAGGAGCTTTTTTTATTTCTTTCAGCTGAAAGGATTCTGCTGTTTTGATACGACAGAATCCTTTTTATTTAATCGCAGCTGCAAATTTCCGTTAAGACTCCTAATGTTGATTTCGGATGTACAAATCCTATATTAAGTCCTTCTGCTCCTTTTCTTCCTTCCTTGTCAATTAGCCGGATACCCTTTTTATCCAGTTCGTTAAGTGATTCATTAGTGTTATCCACTGCAAATGCAAGGTGATGAATGCCAGGACCTTTCTTTTCAATAAATTTCCCTATTGGTCCATCGGGTGAGGTAGACTCCAGTAACTCAATTTTTGTCTGACCTACCATGAAAAAGGCAGTCTTAACTTTTTGATCTTCTATCTCCTCAACTTTGTAACATTTTAATCCTAAAACCTTTTCATAAAAAGGTATAGCTTCATCAATACTTTCAACCGCAATTCCTATGTGTTCTATATGTGTGATTTTCATTTGTTTAAAAATTTATAATTATTTGCAGATATATTAACTGACAATTTGAGAATATTGTAACCTTATTATGTCACTCTCATGTTCAATTCATCATTAAATTCCGCAAATTTACTAAATTCCCGTAATGAATAATTTTAAAAAGTATAATCCTGCCTGTAAAATCGTCTGTTTTGATCTTCGGGTTTGATAAGACAGGCTTATTGAAAATTATTGAACTATTTGTAATAATACTTGTTTATTTGTATGAAAGTTATTCAATCATTACAACCCTGATGTTTATTAAATTTCAGCTGTTGTAAACCGACTGATTTTAAACATTAATGTTTTAGATATAGAGAGATTTTTATAATTTTAACGGAATTTAAAACTTACAAGGTATGTTAAAGGAAAAAGTATTAAAAGCTCTTAATGAGCAAATAAATGCGGAACAATATTCTGCATTACTTTATTTATCAATGTCAGCATGGTTGGAGGAAAAGGGGTTGCCCGGATTTGCCAACTGGATGTATGTCCAGTACCAGGAGGAGTTAACTCATGCTAATAAAATTTTCAAGTTTGTGGTTGAGAGGGGAGGAAAAGTGGAATTAAAAGGTATTGATCAGATGCCGGTTGACTTTGAAAGCGTTGTCAGTATTGCTGAAATGACACTTGAACATGAGCAGCATGTTACAAGTCTGATTAACAATCTGGTGGATATTGCCATTGAAGAG
>JAQVWB010000168.1 GCA_028698695.1 Syntrophomonadaceae bacterium
GACCATTATACGGCCAGGATAGTACCCAACGAAACAGTGCGGGTCAGTGATGTAGATATAGTAAATGAAAACGGAGAAGAATTTGGTTATGGTACCCATTATGTGGAGAGACCGGATGGGACCTACATAGTCTATGATTCAATACCGATGGAAATATCCCCCTTGTTGAAAAACAATTTAATAAACGGACTTAGCTGGCGGTATGACAGTGAGTACGGCAGTATTGTCTGGACAATAATGGATATGGGAGTTACTCTTGATTTAGGTTTTATGAAACTTGAGAACTGTTTGTTGGTGGAAGAGGATAACCAGGCCGTTGGAGTCAAGAAAATTATTTATTTTGCCCCAGGTGTAGGACGGGTGCTGGAAAGAAATCCTGGTGGAGGAGACTTGTTGACAACAACTGCATTATCCACTATTGACCAGGCTCAGGCGGCCCAGATGGTTAAGAAATGGTCACCTAATTATGAGATAATTAAAGACGACCGTACACAAAGTTAAGCGTGGAAACAGAAACTTCCCGACCGGATAAATACTAATTGGAATTTTCTTCAGGATGGTGGGAACAGGTTGATTAACGCTTACTTGCCAAAAATTGAGGTGAGAATGGTTTGAACCTGTTTTTAAAATGCCCGGTATGTGGGGGAGAGATTGATATGAAAGAACGATACTGTGGCATGTGTGGTTTTGATAGTGTTACAATAGTTGATCCCACTCTGGAGAGCGAAGATAATCTGCATCATGAATTTAATGCGAAAACAAAAACCAGGTCATTACTGGTAGTAATATTGATGATCTTTATGCAATTATCCGCAGGGGGAGTTTATTGGTGGTTAACCAATAAGGCAACTATTGCTGGAATTAGTGAAAATCAACCTGCTATTGAAACTGATAATTCATTAAATACCTCCAAGAATGTATCAGATTTGACCAGAGCGGAAACTTATCTTCCCAAACCCGGGGTATTAGCCAAGTTCTATCAAAGATATCCGAATGGCGAAGCAGGTGTTATTGAGCGCATAAGCGCCAATATCTTTACAGATAACAACATCCTTTCTGAAGTTGACCTAATTCTGTATGAGGGCAAAAATTATGGTTATGCCTACCATTTCATTAAGCGATCCGATGGGGTCTATATAATTTCTGACCAGAACCCGGAAGATATTATTCCATCATTAAAAAATAATTTGCGACCCGGTTTACAATGGGAATACCATGATGGGACCGGAAAAACAGTTTGGACAGTTTTAGAAATGGGAAAAACCATAGACCTGGGCTTTATAAACCTGCAAAATTGTTTGCTGGTCCAGGAAGAATGTAACCAAGCTGACTATAAAAAAATAATATATTATGCACCGGAAATAGGACGGATTATGGAAAAGACCGCCATTGAAGGTGATTGGCTGATGATTATTACTTCCCTTAACAGTATCGATCCCGATCAGGCAGCCAAAACCATAAAATTATGGGCCGTCAATCATGAACAGATAAGTTGTCAAGGGGACTAAGTTGTCAAGAGAACCGCGGGTGCCCGCAGGGTATCCCCTTGACAAATAAGGGAGGAATTTTGATGGTTAACTCCGGTAGGATAGAGCTTTGGCGACGTCTGGCGATATTTATCGGTATACTGGCTGGAACAGGATTATTTTTTTACATAGTACCGGCGCTAATTAATATTACGGCCGTAGACTGGCAGCAGGAACAGGCTGACGAACTTAAGTCAATTACCGGCTATGTAAGCACAGAAGATAAACGGCTCAATCAATTACCATTATCTGACTATATTGCTGAGAAAACCGCAGGGGAAATAACTGCGGCTGATCCCGGGCAATGGTGGGAATTCTTACATCAAGTGCAAATAGCCAGTAATCAGCAATATGCCCAGTCTATATATGGCAACCGCGTTAATGATATGGATAAGGACGACTTTTGGAAACCCCGCGGGATGGTGCCGGTGTTTTTCAAAACTGATGAGCTACCTTATTCCCAGTGGGGATTAGCGAAGGAAGAAGGCGCAACCTCCTTTCTGTCGGTAGCTGGCCAGGGAGGCACTTCGTATTTTCAGCTAAGATATGAAGATTATCTGGTCTCAGTAGGAGCTATGTCCAAGCCTTACCGGGAACCGCCGGGATGGCTTTATCATCCCTATAGAACCATAGGTATTGCAGTTATGATAATCGGCCTGTTACTATATATATTCCTTCCCCGGCGCAAAAGAGAAAGTGATGAAATATCCTACGCCGGCGGCAGAATTGTGGCCGGCGATATAGTGGGCATCATGTTCCTGGCGCTCTTTTTTGGACTACCTTTTTTAATCAGCGGAGGAACCGTGCAGGCGATTAAAGGGGTTATGTGGCCTGTAACCCTGATAATGTGGTTCCTGGCCCTTTTTGGGGTGATAATATTATATTATTCCGCCTGGTATGCTTCGTATCGTATTGAACTGACCCCTGAAGCCATTCACCTTATTACCTATAAAGGTGAAAAAGTATGCCGTTTTGATGATATAACCGCAGTGGAGTTAATTTCCTTGAGAAATCCAGGCTGGTTTCGCAAGCTGTTTTTAGCTATGGCCATGCTGTCTCTGTTTACCGGCCGCAGTTCGCCGCAGCCAGCTGGAAGTGCTCTATTGGCAGAAAGCGCTGCATATGGAGGTCTGGAAATTCGCACCCGCAGCGGAAAACCTGTCTATCTGTGGTTTACCGACCAACTGGGTGGAGTAATACTCCCCAACTTTAACCGCGTTCCGGAAGCATTACATTCTGCTGGTATACCTATCAAAGAAGAGTCCCGCGAAATCGAAGGTTTTTCCATGTTTATGTAGGATTGTCCCCTTGACAATCCTGCTAAAAAATTATCATTTTCACCCTTATGGGTGAATGACAAAACTACCTCTTACTACGTAAACTTAAATTGAGAGTATGTTTGCCCTATTATCCTGTGTATTGGGGCTTCACGCTTATCAGGATTAAGGGAGTGATTTGGTGCAGTGTAGTAATTGTAACAAGGAAATAGCTGATGGAAGTCGTTTTTGTGGTTTTTGTGGCAACGAACAGAGTGCTACGAAAAAATGTGCTTCCTGCGGTCGTGAAATTGAAGGACAGCCGAGTTTCTGCCCTTATTGCGGAACGTCTGTTGCCGGGCAACCGGTTCAGGCAGCGCAGACCAGCCAACCAGTTCCACCCATACCTGCCCCCCATTATCAGCAGCCGGTTTCTACAACAGTAAATACAGAAATAACAAAAGAAGCAACGGTTGGAGTTGGCTGGCGGTTTGCGGCAACTATTATCGACGGCATTGTTTTGTTTATTATTGGTTATCTGATGGCTATTATTACTGGTCAAACTTCCGAAGGCGGGTTTAATTTACAGGGTGCTTCGGCTTTTCTGTGGTTTTTGATTGGAATTGCCTATTACATCGTTATGGAAGCCATGCTGGGTGCCACTGTAGGGAAAATGGCCTGCGGACTGCTGGTTATTAAAACAGACGGCAGCCCCATGGATTGGAATGCTTCAGTAGTACGTAATGTTTTACGTATTGTTGATGGACTGTTTGCTTACCTCATAGCAGCTATCCTGGTGTGGACCTCGCCTATGCGGCAGAGATTGGGTGACCGCGTGGCCCATACCATAGTAGTAAAGAAATCCCGTCTGTAAATGGGGAAGGAGAATGTTATGGGATTATTTTCAAAAAACAAGAAGGATAAAGGTCCGGCACGTCCCAGAAATGAACTGCTGAAACAACTGCTGGGATTGGATGAGAAGGGTCCATTTACTATTCAGCCTGGAACGGACACTGATATTGTGGTGACTAATGAAGTAGTAAATAAAAGCTGGGCCACCGGTAAAAAGAAAGTTTCCTATCAAGCCCGGATTTTACTGCAGGAAAACGACCATACTGCCTATTTATGGGAAATGCTGCAGGAAAGCTCCAGTGGATTGCAGTTTAAGGTGGGATTTGAAAAAAACCGTATTAGCGGCAAGGAAGTATTTAGTTCCCGCAGTGAAAAAATTTATGGTCCCGATGGCGAAAAAGTTCTCGATTATCAATTTGACTATGGTACTCTGCGTGAGGCATTTAAAGAAATAATTGAAGACGCCGGTTGGAACTTCAAACTGGTTATTTTAAAAGGCAAGACGGAAAGGAAATAGGAAGAGGGGTTTTGTTTTATGAGGAAAAGATTAGGCGTTTTAGTTTTGGTATTGGTTTTTGTTCTGGCAATGGCCGGTTGTGACGATGTAACCACCAGCAATTCAGTTGGTGGAGCATCTTTGATATTTGGCCTGGAAATCGACGAATCAACTCTGGAAATACCTGAAAATTCTACTACATTTGCTCCTGGGCAGGAAATATACTATGTATTCAATAACAATGAAGCCTTTGGCAGCAACCAACTGACCATCCAGCTTCTGAATGCCGATACCGATGAAATCCTTTTGGAGCAAAGTTATGATGTTACAGCAGAAAATACCATGTATGCCAATACAATTGGCTTCAATAACGCGGGGAAATACCAGGCAAAAATGATAATTAATGGCAAGACCCGTGCACAGCAGGAGTTGATTATACAGTAAGGGAAGGGGAATTCCATGCAGATT
>JAQVWB010000169.1 GCA_028698695.1 Syntrophomonadaceae bacterium
CCTAAATGATTTCCCCACCGCTATATTCGTAATACGGGCATCCTCAAATACCATCCATGCCCCCACATAACCGGCAATATCACCTTCATAATCACAAACCAGATAATTGGCAAACTGATTAATCAATTCACCTCTATAGGAATCCCTGGACCAGGGTAATGTAAATGACTCTTGTTCGATTTTCATTATGCCATCAAGGTCCTGCTCAGTCATGCGGCGCAGAAGATAGTCGGAATTAAGCATTATATCTCTCCTATTCCCAAACGTGTCTGGGCCTCTGATAATCTAAGATAAGTCGGACGCAGGCTAAAAATATCTTCGAATTCCCGGCGTTTATATTTTTGCACCGCCAGACTGCCCAGACATGCAGCTCTGGGCAATTTATGCTGCATTGGAACCGGCAATAAAGCATCCCCAAACTCCTGTATAAAATACTGCTCATAGGGTTCCACCCCATCTCCCAACAATATCAATTTATCCCGATGGTACCGGCTCATTATATCGCGCGCCATTACAGTTACTGCTGCCGGTGAGCAGGCAGTTTCTTCACACAGAATCTGTGGATAAGCACTCTGAACATCATAAAAGGCGGCATACACCTCCTGTTTGCGCGCATCCAGCAAAGCCCCTGCCAGACATGAATTATAGCAAATATTATGGGCCAATGCTTCCAAAGTGGACAGGGTAATCAGTGGTTTGCCGCCGGCAAGTGCCAAACCTTTGGCAGCTGCCAGACCAATCCTTAGTCCTGTAAATGAACCAGGCCCAATAGTTACTGCTATAGCCTGCAAATCAGAAACTGTACAATCACATCGGCATAAAACCTGATCAACCATAGGCATCAAAGTCTGGGAATGAGTCTTTTTGTAATTTACCCACTCCTCACATAAAACCTTATTCTCATCAACCAATGCTACTCCAGCTACCGGAGTAGCGCTATCAATTGCCAAAATGCGCATCAGATTTAAGCTCCTCTATTAACCGGCAGTATTTCTCCCCCTGCCCGGTTATAATTACCCGGCGTTCCCGGTCATAATCATCTGCCATCAATTCAATCTTTATTTGCAATGCCTCGCGGGGAAGTTCTTCCCAGGCTATCTCCGGCCATTCTATCATACTTATCCCGTCTTTTTCCAGATAGTCCTGTAATCCCAGTTCCTCAATTTCTCCCGGTCCCAAACGATAGAAATCAAAATGGAATACCGGCGGATGGGAGGAGTATAGATTCATAAGGGTAAAAGTTGGGCTGGTAACCTTGCCCTGATAATCCAATCCTCGCATAATTCCCCGTACCAGGGTAGTCTTGCCTGCTCCCAGTTCCCCGGACAAATAAATTATCTCATCACCTTTTAGATGTTGAGCAATCAATATTCCCAGCCGATTCATTTCTTCATCACTATAAATCAACAGTTCCAACCTGCAGTCCACTCCTGTTATTTAATATCAAGTGAGGCGAAAGCCTGTCTGATTAACTTGAAATCTTCCCAGACAGGACGCTTGTAATGCTCATTGCGCAGCAAAGCGGCCGGATGAAAAGTTCCCATAATCATAATATCCTGCCGGTTAAACCACTTGCCTCTAACCTCAGTTATCTTCGCTTTCGGATCAATAACTGTCTTGGTGGCCAGAGAACCCAGACATATAATTATTTTGGGCTGAATTATACGGATTTGCGCTTCCAGATAATTTCGGCATCTCTGCACTTCCTCAGTACGGGGCAGACGATTTTCCGGTGGACGACACTTGACTACATTGGCTATGTATACTTCCTGGCGGTCAAAATCAGCCGCCGCCAGAATTTTATCCAATAACTGCCCGGCCCGGCCAACAAAAGGTATTCCCTGAATATCCTCATCCCTGCCCGGACCTTCTCCAATAAACATTATTCCGGAGCGGGTATTGCCTGAACCAAATACTACCTGCTGACAGTTTTCCCTCAAACCACAACCATTACACCCGGAAGCCTTCTGACGCAGCATCTCAATATCAATTATTTCCGGAAAGGACTCATAATATTTTACCCCGGGTAAAAATGGTATCTGTGGTCTGGATTTTATTATTTTCCTGGCTTCAGGCGGCTTTTCAGCCTTTTTCTCGGGTATATCAAACAACCCCGGTTGTTCAGTAGTCATCTTCTCCCCTCCAGACTTATTTCTAACCGTATTAACAATTTAATAATACATATTCCCGGCAATTTTAACCATTATATCTTACAATCCAATCTTTTTCGAATTATAGGTCTCTTCATAATACATGTACTTCAAAAACTTTGGAGGACATTTATGAATGGTGACGAACACCTCTGATAGAGGTGAAATTTAATGTTAACAAAATTAAAAATTGATCATACAGCAGAAATAATTCCTGCCGACTCGCTTATTGTTGAAGGGGACGTAATAACAGTAATTCAACGCTTACCTTCCAACTTTGTTCAATGTATTGTAACTTCGCCACCCTATTGGGGGCTTCGTGATTATGGAATAGAGGGACAAATAGGGTTAGAAAATGATTTGCAGCATTATATTAATCGTTTAGTATGTGTTTTTTCTGAGGCAAGACGGGTTCTTAGTAATGATGGTATTCTCTGGCTTAATATAGGAGACGGTTATACCTCGGGAAATCGTCGCTATAGAGCACCAGACAAAAAAAATCCAGCCCGGGCAATGGCTGTAAGGCCAGATACACCTGAAGGATTAAAGCCCAAGGACCTGCTGGGTATCCCCTGGCGATTAGCGTTGGCTTTGCAGGCTGATGGCTGGTATTTAAGAAGTGATATTATCTGGCACAAACCTAATGCTCAGCCTGAAAGCGTAAAAGACAGACCTACACGTGATCATGAATATTTGTTTATGCTGACAAAATCAGAAAAATATTATTATGACCGATTAGCCGCATCAGACAGTAATGGACGTAATAAAAGAACTGTTTGGAGTATAAACACGCGCTCTTTCCCGGATGCGCACTTCGCAACATTTCCGCCACAATTAGTTGAACCATGTATACTGGCTTCAACCAAACCAAAAGATTATGTATTGGATCCATTTTTTGGTTCAGGCACCGTTGGCATAGTATGCCAGGAATATAATCGCAAGTTTATTGGAATTGAATTGAATCCGGAATATGTGAATATTGCAACCAACAGGTTACTTGAACAAACTGAACAAAATATTTTCTATTTAAAGGAGTCAGATTCAGATTATGAAAATAAATATACCACCGCCTCACCTACAAATTGATTTTTTCTTTTTATTAAATCAGATGCGAAATACCACTTTACAGGATGCTCTGAAAAAGACTGTGCGTCAGATGAATATTGCTGAAATTGATAAAGAATTATCTAATCTGGTACCCAACCATCATTTAGCTTTAATTGCCAGTTATGGTTTACGAGGAGAACTTATATTCCCAATACCTTGTATTATTAAAATCAACCCATACCTGATTGGGTATTACAGATTATTGTTAGGATTCAGCAAAAAAGCGTTTTATACTGCTGAGTTCGGTTGTTCCAGTTTTAGCAAAATGGAGGAACGGGGGGTTCTGTCCCCTGCTAATGACGAACGGTTGGAAGAACTATGTAAAGCCCTTATAGATAGTTCCTGTTTTCTTATTGATGGAATTAATCGTAAAGTATCTGCTGCAGTTTTAGATGATCTTACTTTGCTTACTCTTGGTGCTCAATTCAGGGGAAGCCAAAATACAAAAAAGGGTGAGGCAGGTATTTTAACTGTATTTGAACTAATAATAAATATTGTTCGGGACTCAATTGTAAGCCATAATAATAAGCAGATAATACTTCTAAACGCAGCTAAAAGAACTGTTTCAATTGAATTCTTCCCCGATCCGGACATTATAATAAGGGAGGAAATGTCAAATAATAATTTTCGCAACATCATCGCCATTGAAGTAAAAGGTGGTGAAGATTTTTCAAACATACATAACCGTATTGGTGAAGCAGAAAAAAGTCATCAAAAAGCTAAGCTGCAGGGTTATGTAGAATGCTGGACCATAGTAAACGTTGATCGAATTGACTTATCAACTGCAAAAAAGGAATCTCCGTCAACGAATCATTTTTTCAGACTTTCTGATCTTAAAAATCAAAGTGGGGATGAATATCATAATTTTAAATCCAGAATAATTGCACTAACCGGTATCGAACTAAAATATTAAGCAGACAGTCTCGTTCTCGTTTAAAGACTATCTGCTTTAATAAAAAACTTTTATTTTCTGCCTGTGGCAGAGTTACAGCTTTTGCTGCAGAACTTTATACAGGTCGTCAAAGCCGGTGCCAATTCTCCAAAAGGCTATTCCACCTAAACTGTAATCCTCAACTGCCTGCCACTTTTTATCCAGGCTGGTCTGGTTCTCCATCCATATCTGATGATATTTCCCCCATTCATCCCAATAAGTATAATAAGGGCTCTGGGTAGCTTCATCATAATATTCTCTTACCTTATATTTGCTCTTCAATTCCGCCAGTCGGGAAGCAGTAACCGAAGTCCCACTGCTGTTTTCAGTCCAGTTGTAACCATAGGTGGCCATTCCCAAAAGAACTTTATGTCCAGGCATATTA
>JAQVWB010000170.1 GCA_028698695.1 Syntrophomonadaceae bacterium
ATATTCGTTTTTCCAGGATATACCTGACAAAGTAACCTGTAGAATCTCCGCCGCTGAGGGGCGGTAGTGATAATCAGCCATTGCTACCCCACCCCCAGATACTCAATGCGTTGGTGGAATGCTTCCCCCGCTGTGAAGCCTGTTCGGGTGACGGAATAATAAAAATTGGGATGCATTTCCTTCCTGATGTTTATATTCCCTGTGAAGTTTGTAAAGGGAAACGCTATAATCGCGAGACTCTGGAAGTAAAATACAAGGGTAAAACTATTGCTGATGTTTTAGCCATGACGGTAGATGAAGCGGTGGATTTCTTTGAGAATTTACCTAAAATATACCGCCGGCTAAAGGTACTGCAGGATGTAGGCCTGGGGTATATTCAATTGGGTCAGCCGGCTCCCACCCTGTCAGGGGGCGAAGCTCAGCGCGTAAAGCTGGCTACTGAATTATCCCGCCGTTCTACCGGCAAAACTTTGTATATACTGGATGAGCCTACTACCGGTCTGCATAAAGAGGATGTTAAGCACCTGCTGGCCGTTCTAAACAGATTAGTAGATAATGGTAATACGGTGCTCATTATTGAACATAATATGGATATTATCAAGTCGGCTGATCATATAATTGATTTGGGGCCTGAAGGGGGAGAACAGGGCGGTGAAATAATGGTCACCGGGACCCCTGAGCAGGTGGCAGTTTGTGAACATTCATATACAGGCAGATATCTGCGTGAGGTGCTAAGGAGCAGGTAATGGATAGCAAGTCTGAAACTGGTCTAAAGGAACGTTTGAAAAATGTACCGTTGAAACCGGGGGTTTATATATTCAAGGATTCGGCGGAAGTCATAATTTATGTGGGTAAGGCTAAAGCCCTGCGTAATCGCATGCGCTCATATTTTCAGGCGCCGGAACGTTTGCATCCCAAGGTTCGGGCGATGATGAGCCGCGTGCATAGTTTTGATTTCATAGTAACGGATACTGAGGTTGAAGCTTTGATATTGGAAAACAATCTTATCAAGGCTAATCAGCCCCGCTATAATATTGACCTGCGTGATGATAAAACCTACCCGTGGTTGAAAATCACAGTTGCGGAGACTTTTCCGCGTATTCTGGTTACGCGGGAGAAAAAAGACGGGGTATCCATGTATTTTGGCCCCTATACGGATGTAACCTCTTTGCGGGAAACGGTGCGTTTGCTGACTTCTATTTTTCCACTGCGTACCTGCAAAAGCTTTAAAACCCGGTCACGTCCCTGCCTGAATTATGATTTGCATCGTTGTATGGCCCCTTGCCAGGGTGAAGTTTCCGCGGATGAGTATCGACTGATGGTGCATAAGATAATCACTTTTTTACAGGGTGATAATCGGGCTATCCTGAAACAGAAGGAAGAGGAGATGAAACAGGCGGCCAGTGATCTGGAGTTTGAAAAAGCCGCCCGTCTGCGGGATCAGATAACGGCTATTAATAAATTGGCAGAAAGCCAGAAGGTAGAGTTATCCAGGCCGCTTAATCTGGATATGGTTGATTTGCTGTCAGGTGAAAAAGAAAGTCTGGCGCTGGTATTTAAAATCCGCAGCGGGCGAATAATAGCCAAAGATACTTTTTGGCTGAATCGGGCGTTTGATGAAGATGAAGCGGAGGTCGCCGGGTTTTTTCTGCGGCAGTATTATGGTAATAATAACGATATCCCCGGGGAGATTATTATCAATGTTGAGCCGGCCGACCGGGAGTTAATAAAAGAATGGCTGAAAATAGAGAATGGGCGTACCGTAACTATTAAAGTTCCCCAACGGGGGGAACGTAAAAAACTGTTGGATATGATGATGGAAAATGTTCGCTTGCTCTGGCAGGAGAAACATGACCAGGATGAGCGTGCCCGGGAGTTATTAATGCATCTGGGCCGGGTGCTGGACCTGGAAGTATTGCCCCGGCGTATAGAGTGTTATGATGTTTCTCATCTGGGCGGTGACGAAACGGTGGCTTCCATGGTAGTTTTTTGTGATGGTATGCCTTATAATGCCGGCTATCGTCGGTTTAAAATGAAGTTTGACCGTAATGATGATTATGACTCCCTGCGTGAAACGCTGCGCCGCCGGTTTACCCAGGCGCAGGCGGGCAATCCTGCTTTTTTGCCGGAACCGGATTTGATTCTTATTGACGGGGGCTTGGGACAGGTTAATGCAGCTAGTGGAGTTTTGCAGGAAATGGGTGTAGATATTGCCCTGTTCAGCCTGGCCGAAAAGGATGAAGTTATTTATCGGCCCGGTCAGAGCCAGCCTTTGGTACTGGAAAGGCGCGATGAGGGTTTAAAGCTGTTGCAGCGTATTCGTGATGAGGCCCACCGGTTTGCTATTGAGTATAATCGCCAGCGCAGGTCGAAGAAAATGACGGTATCAGCCCTGGATAATATTGAAGGTATTGGCCCGGGACGGCGCAGAAATTTGCTCAAACATTTCGGTTCTGCAGCCAGGGTAGGGGAGGCCTCTGTCGAAGAATTGTCGTCAGTTCCCGGCATGAATCGCGCGGTTGCGCAAAAGGTATATGAATATTTTCACGCAGCCGGGGGATTTCCCGGGAAATAAATCGAAAAGGAGAAAAAAACATGTTAAAATACAAAGGAATAGATAAGAGATGAGGTTCTTAATTTTTTAGAACCTGACTATACCTGCTACATTAATTGCGAAGCCCTATGGGCGGAGCATCCGTGTCCCTGAAAGGGGACTCTAAATGACTGGACCTGACGTTTTTTTATTATTTAAGCTTAAATCAGGTTTTACTTATTAGTTTTTGTATACATTTAGGAGAGGAGGAGTTTACTATGCAGGGTTGGTTAATTAGATGGGGTTTTAACATTCTGGCGCTTGTTTTGACGGCAGCGTTGTTGCCGGGTTTTAAACTGACGATTTGGGCAGCCATAGTGGGTTCCATATTCCTGGGGATTATTAATGCAATCATTAGACCTTTGCTGATTATACTTACGCTACCGCTGAATCTGGTGACTCTGGGTTTGTTTACTTTTGTAATCAATGGATTTATGTTATGGATTACCTCAGTTACTATTCGTGGTTTCCAGATTGATAACTTTGGCTGGGCCATACTTAGTGCGTTGGTATTAAGTATTATGAGCTTCCTGATCAGTTTCTTTATTGAAGATAAACTATTTCGCTGGCGCTAAGTAAGATTTTATAATTATACAAATAAGAAGAGCCGGGCATTTGCTCGGCTTCTTGACTAAGCTTGCACGGGAGGAACAAATTTTTGCAGATAAAAATGGTAGCTATTGATTTGGATGATACTTTACTTAACGGTGACCTTAAAATATCACCCCACTGCATACAGATGATAAGGCAGGCGCAGGAATTGGGGGTTATGGTTACTCTGGCAACCGGGCGCATGTATCGTTCTGCTTTGCCTTATGCCAGGCAAATTGGAACTGATATACCGTTGATTACTTATCAGGGGGCTTTGGTAAAGAGTTCAGAATCGGAAACGGTATCATATTTCAAGCCTGTTCCGGGGCAGGCAGCCCGCGAGGTTATGCAGTATTTCAAACAACAGCAGGTTCATTTTCATACTTATATTGATGATCAGTTATGCCTGGAGAGAATGACCTCGGAGGGTCAGGCTTATATGGATTTGGCCGGGGTTGAGCCGCAAGTCGTGGGTGATCTGATTGAAGCTATTGAAGGGAAGCAACCGATGAAGATACTGGCTGTTTCTCATAATGAGAGTTTGATACTGGATATGGAAAATGAGTTGAAGACCCGATTTGCAGGCAAACTTAATATTACACGTTCCAAACCTTATTATCTGGAAGCTATGCATAATCAGGCCAATAAAGCTGACGCCCTGCAGGTTCTGGCTGCTCATTCAGGGTTTAAACGCGAAGAAGTAATGGCAGTGGGCGATAGTTTCAATGATTTGGATATGATTACCTGGGCAGGGATTGGCGTGGCTATGGGAAATTCGCAGGATGTAGTCAAGCAGGCGGCCGATCATGTCACTCTGAGCAACGAAGAAGAGGGAGTGGCCGAGGCCTTAAGAAGATGGGTTATTGAGCCGCGTAAACATTAGTTAATCAAATGACATATATTGGAAACAGGCGATCTTAGAAACTACATCCAGTAATTACCAACAAAAGTTTATTGTGCATAATAGTTAATCATTCCCGGTTTGTCTGGTAATAGAAGGTGTCGGGTAAGGGCAAGATAAGTTAGTTGAAGTATATTTCTGTAAAGAGAGGGCAGCGATATGAGCCCGGTTGTGATAGCAATTGATTTGGGAGCTACCAAAACCCTGGTTGGTGCAGGCAGGACCTCTGGTGATTTGTTGGCCCGGATACAGTTCCCTACACCAATTCAGTGCCATCCTGAAGTGGCTGTAGATGAGATGGTATTACACGTTCGGAAAATCATGGCGGAGAATAATATAGCTGACGACCAGGTAATTGGGGTAGCGGTAGGAGCACCGGGGCCGGTTGCTTATCCGGAGGGCATAATTTATGACTCACCCAATTTAGCGTGGCAGGAATTTGCTTTGCGTCAG
>JAQVWB010000171.1 GCA_028698695.1 Syntrophomonadaceae bacterium
GCCAATGCAAATACCGCCTGGGCTCCCCCTACTTTATAGATTTCCTCAATACCTAACTCAGCTGCCGCCACGAGGGTGTAAGGATTCATTTTACCATCTTTGCCCGGAGGGCTGACCATAACAATCTCTTCTACTCCGGCAACCTGAGCAGGAATAGCATTCATCAATACCGAAGAAGGATAAGCTGCTGTGCCACCGGGAACATAGATCCCTGCTCTCTGTAAAGGGCGAAACATTTGTCCGGTTACATTGCCATATTCATCGGTCTCCATCCAGGAGGTTCTCATCTGTCGTTCATGAAACAGAGCAATATTATCAATAGCCTGCCGTAAAGCAAATATATAATCAATGTCAACCCGTTCAAAAGCTTCCTCAATTTCTTCGTCAGATACCAGAAAGTTTTCAGCAGTGATATTGGCTCCGTCATAACGATTAGTCAAATCAAAAAGTGCCTGATTGCCCTGAGTTCTAACCTGTTCCGCAATAACTGTTACCTGTTGTTTAAAATTTTTCATGTCATCATAATTACTTTGCACAAATTCCGTTAATTCCTGACTAAAGGCTTGAAACCGTTTAATTATCACTTAACATTCCACCTTTCATATAATCCTGAATGGTTTCCACCAAAGGTTGAATAAGCTCATGTTTGGTACGATAACTAACCCGATTGCCAATTAATCTGGTAGTGGAATCCATAATTTTAACCAGTTCCACCAGATTATTTTCCCGCAGAGTTCGCCCGGTGGAAACAATATCAACAATCATGTCAGATAAGCCCATAATCGGTGCCAGTTCAATATTTCCATGCAATTTAATGATTTCCACCTGTAATCCCTGACTGCGGAAAAACTGTTCCGCCACTACCGGGAACTTGGTAGCAGCCCGTTTATAATTAAAATCTTTTAAAGCAATACCCTGGCGTTCACCTGGAACTGCTACCACAAATCTGCAGTAACCATATTTTAGATCCACCAGTTCAAATACATCCTTACCCTGTTCAACAATTATATCCTTGCCCACCAAACCTAAATCAGCTGCACCCTGCTCTACATAAGTAGGCACATCCGTAGGCCGGCACATAATATAGGTAACTTCAGGATCATCATATGTAAATACCATGTTACGACTATCAGCACTAAGTCCTTCGGTGGGCAGACCAATCTGACGGAAAAGATCTTTGGTTGGTTCCAGTAAAGTCCCCTTGGACAAAGCAATTATTAATCTTTCTTTCATAGTAATCCCCTTTGCATTTAATCAACAAATATCAGACTATACTGATGATCCTGGTGGTAATGAGCCAATCGTTGCTGCAACTCTTCCCGGGAAGAGCCTTCAACATCCATTTCTGCTATGAAACCTTGAGCACGCAAGCTGTCAGTTTCTTTTACAATTTTTTTCAAATCAGTTCCCCCGACAATATACCGCAGTTCCTCTTTTTGAGTCTGCTGTTTACCCAACACCAAAGCAAGACGATCCATGCCGAGGGCAAAACCGGTAGCGGGACAATCATAACCGAAACGCCCCAATAAATTATCGTAGCGTCCGCCCCCTAATAATCCATAGCCCAAATCAGGTGAATATCCTTCAAAGACAATTCCGGTATAATAATCAAGGTTTCTTAAAACGCCCATATCAACAACAATGTGCTCATTAATCCCAAACACTTGTAAAGCTTCATAAACCTTTATTAAATCTTCTATTGCTTCAGCCGTTTTACGGTTTTTTTCTGCAGCCGGTATCCGTTTAAGAACCTCCAACCCCCCATGCAACACCGGCAATAAAGCAATGCTTTCTTTTAGCTGATCATCCATGGGAAGTTCTTCCAATAGATTTGATAAATCCACCAGATCTTTGCTTTCTACCAGGAATCGGATTAGCTTCTGTTCATCATCTGCCAGGTTGCTCTGCTCCAATAAACCATTAAAAATATCAATCTGGTTTAGACTAATCTTAAAATCTTTTAATCCCAATTCGAGCAGTGATTTTGCTGCTACCGTAATAACTTCCGCATCAGACCATACTCCGGAAGCGCCCAACAATTCTACACCTAACTGCCAGAACTCACGATATTGCGCCTTCTGGGGCTGAACCTGACGAAACATATTGGCCATGTAATATAGCCGCTGCGGAGTTCTCTCATCACGAAGATGGGTTGCAGCCAGACGAGCCAGTGATACCGTCATCTCCGGCCTTAAAGATACAATTCCCCCATCCCGGTCCATAAACAGGAATAAATCTTCTCTTATATTATGGCCGGCTCCGGATTCAACGACTTCCAAATACTCAATAGTGGGGGTAGCCACCTCCTGATATCCATAGCTGTTGAATAAACGGGCCGCCTTATTTTCCATGTTTCTTCTAACCTTTACTTCCCGGGGAAGAAAATCTCTTAATCCTTTGGGAATTTCTCTTTTTTTCATTTTGTTCTCTCCTCATCCAAATAGGTTAATACGCGTTGATAACCCTCAGCTCCATAATTCAGACAGCGCTTTACTCTGCTTATGGTAGCCGTGCTGGTTCCGGTTGTACTGGCGATGGAGTTATAGGTGGTATCGAGGTGTAATAATCTGGCCACTTGCATGCGTTGAGCCAGGGCCTTCACCTCACTGATGGTACATAAATCATCCAGCAGACGATAGGCATCATCCTCATTTTTCAGAGTTATAATAGCCTTAACGAGTAAATCTGTGTTCTCGTCTCTCCAGTTTGGTGAAAATACCAAAATATCATCCCCCCATTCTAAATCTTCTGCTCTACAGCAATCGATTTTCGTTAATCACCAGTTCAAATTCACAGCCCAAATATTCGGCTGCCCTTCGGCTCATTAACATCTTGGTCATAAATATTTCAAAGTACTCCATTACTGAGCAGACCTCAGTATCAATCTCTATTTTCAGCGTAATAATTTTTTCTTCGGGATCTAATATTAATTCTGAATGCGTAACTGCATAATTAACCCGGTCCCGGGGAGTAAAAGCCCCCAGATCGGTTTTGCGCACCCGTGAACGATGCACATCAGATTTATCAGCCAGAATAAGTGCTGCGGCTACATTATTTACACACTTGCCTTGAGCATATTCATCATGGTTACCAATAGCTCCCATGATGGTAGCAACTTCAACCGGATCCATACCCAGATCAATAAGAATATAAAAAGCTATTAATGCTCCTGACATACCATGTCCGTAACGATTAACCAGGTTACCTATATCATGAAGATAACCAGCTATTCTGCCCAACTCTGCTTCTCTTTCCGGATATCCCAGCGTGGTAAGTATTTCATTACATAATTTGGCAGTTAACTCAGCATGTTTTAAATTATGCTCAATGGCACCAATATTTCCGATATAATCATTACCCATTAACATAAATTGTTCTACCAATGGACTTGCTTTTACCGTTTCCAGTGTAACCAATCTTATCCCCTCCTTATTGCAAGCTGCGTAACAATTTATTGGCCTCATAACCTGAGCGCGTGTTTTTAGGGATTAGTCTCAGTAATTTAATGGCCTCAGAATCTTTCCCCTGCTCAATTAATATACGAGCTTGCTCTAAATCCATAGCTGCCTGTTGTTCCAATTGAGCCAGTTCAATTTTCTCCTGCATCTGCTCTGTTTTACCTAATGCCTCCAATTGTTTATAGAGCTCAATTGCCTGGTCATATTTGCCTTCTGCCACCAATGCTCCGGCTTCGCTGATAATCTTTCTGGTTTCAATTCTATCCGGCAACTGGGTTAACATATATCCATAACCGGCCACAATGGCTATCAGCAACAACAGGCTGATTATCCAGCCTGTTGAGTAACGCGACTGGCGCACCATAAATCCTAATGTAAATATAAATGGCATCCCCAGTATAAATGTTATTTTTAGAAACTCCCGGGTAGGCATATAAAATACCCCGGCTATTAAAAGCAGTATTAACAGTAACTTGATCAGAGGTTGACGATTAACCGCCATTTACCCTTCCTCCCGCTTTAACGCTCTGTTGCCAATATCTTTACGAAAATGCATACCTTCAAAACTAATTTTATTAATTTCTTTATAAACTTGTTCCAATGCTTCACTCATTGATGCCGCTTTCAGACTAAGGGCCATAACCCGGCCACCGGCAGTTACCAGTTGCCCATCCTGCAGAGCAGTACCGGAATGAAACACTATCGTATTATCATCCAGGGTATCCAATCCAGTTATAACCTTGCCTTTTTTATAATTTCCCGGGTAACCTCCTGAAGCCAGCACTACACATACACAGGCACCTGCTTCAACTGTCACATTTAGTCCCTCAATATTCCCGCGGGCTACCCCTTCAAAGAGGGGTAAGATATCTCCCTGGATAACCGGCATAATTACCTGGGTTTCCGGATCACCAAAACGGGCATTGTATTCAAGTACCCGAGGTCCATCTTCAGTAATCATGAGACCAGTATATAAAACTCCCCGGAAAGGGCATCCTTCGCTGGCAATAGCCTTAATAGTAGGGGAGATTATGGTTTCGTCCACATGACGCTGCAGCTCGGCAGTATAAA
>JAQVWB010000172.1 GCA_028698695.1 Syntrophomonadaceae bacterium
TACATTATTGCATGATATTGGCCAAAAACTAGGTACAGGTGCATATATGTCAGCTTTGGAAAGAATCAGAGCAGGAGATTTTTATGTTCGGGATTCTTTTAAAATTGAAGAATTGAATGACCGGTTTTCTTTGATGGACAAGCTGTTGCCTTTAGATTATCCCCTGACTTTTCTGCCGGGGATCGTAATTGATTTTCCCGAGTCATTGCATCGTTTGCGTCATGGTAATCCTTTTACCACTGAGCAAAGTTTATTACCAGGCAAGATAAAATTGTATTCTTCATCGGGAAAATTAATAGCTATAGCCAGAGTAAAACCCCAGGGAGATATCACCTTAATACAACCGGAAAGAATGTTTATATTTGATTAATTGAGGAGAAATAGTTTATGCAGATCATTCAAGGGGTTGAAAATTATTTAGCAGATTCCCGGCCCTTATATCTGGCATTAGGGAATTTTGATGGTGTTCATCTGGGGCATCAAAAATTAATCAAAGATTTAGTATCTAAATCGGAACAGAATAAGGGGTTGGCGGGAGCATTTATATTTGACCCTCACCCGACCAGGGTAATTAATCCTTCCAATGCACCGAAATTATTAGTTACCAACGAGCGCAAAGCGGAAATATTTGCTGATCTGGGTATGAATACTTTAATATACCATCCCTTTACTAAAGAGGTTGCGCATTGGTCTCCGCGGGAATTTGTTCAACGTGTATTGGTTGAGCAGTTAAAAGTCAAAGAAGTATTCGTTGGTTTTAATCATACCTTTGGACATAAAGGCCAGGGTGATCCGGCTTTACTGACCAGTTTGGGTGAGGAGTATGGGTTTGCAGTAAATGTAACGCAACCGGTCACTGTGTCAGATATGATAGTATCCAGCAGTTTAATTCGCCAGATGCTCGATGAGGGCAACATTGAAATGGCAACTGATTTATTGGGATATAATCCTGTTATTCAGGGGTTAGTAACCAGCGGAGAACGTCGGGGGACCAGCATTGGTTTTCCTACTGCCAATCTGCAATTTGATCCCGATTTAAATATACCGGCGGTAGGTGTATATGCCGGCATGGTATTATTTGAGGATAATTATTATAAAGCAGTCATAAACATTGGTACCAAACCAACTTTTCATGAAGAATTCCCCTTGACAGTTGAAGTACATATAATTGATTTTAATCAAACCATATATGGAAAACATCTGCAATTGTATTTTAATTATAAAATACGCGATCAGATCAAATTCAACGGTCTGGAACAATTGCGGACCCAGATTGCTTTGGATCGTGATGAAGCCGCCAATAGAATAGTTCTGCCCCACTCTGTATAATTTACTTTTTACGGGTACTGTGCTAGAATTTATAATGGTTTTTATATAAATATATTTTGGTAATACTATTATCAGAAGATGATTAGCTTAAAAAGAGCGGCAGGATAAACCTGTTAAACAATATACAGACAGTTTTGGAACCGCCAGCTCGGGAATGCGATTTTCACCGACGTTTTCCTTGGTTGGCAGGCGATTAATAGTAAGGAGGTGAAATGTTATGGCTCTTAATCAGGAAAGAAAAGATGAATTAATCAAGGCTTTTCAAATCCATGAAAATGATACCGGATCTCCGGAAGTTCAGATCGCCATTTTAACTGAGAGAATTAATTATTTGAATGAACATCTTAAAATAAATAAAAAAGATTTCCATTCACGTCGCGGCCTGTTAAAAATGGTTGGACAGCGTAGATCCCTGCTTGATTATCTTAAGAAAAAAGACTTTGAGCGATACAGAAGTATTGTTACCAAGCTTGGTTTACGCAGATAAAGAGCGGATTGCCGCTCTTTCATTTTATCTGTTTATGAAAGGAGGAATTACTATCGTTCGCAAGTATCAAACCGAAGTTGCCGGTCGAACTTTGATTGTTGAGGTTGGACAAGCTGCCAAACAAGCTAATGGTGCTGCAGTGGTTAGATATGGTGATACGGTGGTTTTGGTAACTGCCACTGCTACCAAAGGCCCCAGAGAAGGGATTGATTTTTTCCCGCTTACCGTTGACTATGAAGAAAAACAATATGCTATTGGTAAAATCCCGGGTGGTTTTATCAAAAGAGAGGGCAGAGCTACAGAAAATGCAACTTTAACCGCACGTCTTATTGACCGCCCAATCAGACCACTGTTTCCCAAGGGATTTCGTAATGATATTCATGTTGTTGCTACAGTATTATCGGTGGATAAGAATAATCCCCCTGATGTTACTGCGATTATAGGCGCTTCAGTTGCTTTAAATGTATCCAACATACCTTTTAAAGAGCCGGTAGCCGCTGTAATAGTAGGTATGGTTAATAACCAGTTAATCATAAACCCAACTATAGAACAGACTATGGATAGTGATGTTCATATTACTGTAGCGGGTACGCGTGAAGCAATTATGATGGTAGAAGGCAGCGCTAACGAAATTCCCGAAGATCAGGTATTGGAAGCCATATTTTTTGCTCATGAGGAGATTAAGCGTATCTGTGATTTCCAACAACCGATTATTGACGAAAATCAACCGGTTAAAAGTGAAGTTATTGTAACCGTAATTGATGAGGAAATGGAAAATAAGGTGCGCGAATATGCTGCCCAAATTTTGGAACAAGCAGTTAAAAATCCGGATAAAAAATCCCGTGAAGCTCATATGGATAATTCCAAAGAAGAAATCTTAGCTTATTTCTCTGAGATATATCCTGATGATAGTAAAAAAATTGATGCTTTACTGGATAAAATCCTGAAAGAAATTGTACGCAACATGATTTTGGATGATGGGGATCGGGTTGACGGACGGACACTGGATGAAATCCGTAAGATTAGCTGTGAAGTAGCTTATTTGCCTCGGCCGCATGGTTCTGCATTATTTACGCGTGGACAAACTCAGGTATTGTCAGTTACAACCTTGGGATCCACAAGTGAAGAACAAAATCTCGATGGGTTGGGGATTGCTACCTCCAAACGCTATATCCACCATTATAATTTCCCGCCCTATAGTGTTGGGGAAGTTAAACCAATGAGAGGTCCGGGTCGAAGGGAAATAGGTCATGGGGCATTGGCTGAAAGAGCCTTATTGGCAGTTTTACCTTCAGAAGCTGAGTTTCCCTACACCATCAGGGTAGTATCTGAAGTATTGGAATCCAATGGCTCCAGTTCCATGGGAAGTGTATGTGGAAGCACGCTTTCTCTGATGCATGCCGGAGTACCGATTAAGCGGCCAGTATCAGGTATTGCTATGGGATTGGTCAAAGGCGAAGATAAATTTGCTATTTTAAGTGATATTCAGGGAATAGAGGATGCTCTAGGTGATATGGACTTCAAACTGGCTGGAACTGAAATTGGAGTAACTGCAATTCAGATGGACATTAAGATTACTGGAGTTAATCGGGAAATAGTTCAGGCAGCCCTGACTAAAGCCCGCAACGGCAGAATGTTTATCATGCAGAAAATGTTGGAGGCTATTGATCAGCCCAGTAAAGAACTTTCACCCTATGCACCCCGTATGACCCGGATGCAAATACCGGTAGATAAAATTCGGGAAGTAATTGGACCTGGCGGCAAAATCATTCATAAGATTGTTGATGAAACCGGGTGTAAAATTGACATCGAGGATGATGGCACCTTGTTTATAATAGCTGTTGATGAAGGTGCAGCAGCCAAGGCTCAGGCCATAATTAAATCAATAATTGCTGAAGTAGAGGTAGGCAAGATATATTCGGGAACAGTGAAAAGAATTATGGACTTCGGCGCTTTTGTTGAAATAATTCCCGGAGTGTTTGGTTCTCAGGGCAAAGAAGGTCTGGTTCATATATCCCAGTTGGATTTGGACCGTGTAGAAAAAGTTACCGATGTAGTTAATATTGGCGACAAAATTGATGTAAAAGTAACCGAAATTGACCGACAGGGCAGGGTTAATCTTTCCCGCAAAGCAGTTTTAAGAGAACAAGCCTGACCGAACATAAATAAAATCATGTAGTCTACAAGTAAACCGAGTTGTCTCGGTTTATTTGCAGTTTCTGCGCAATATTTCCTCCCACAAAAACTCATACCGATGGTAATTTCGGAATATCTATTTAAAGTAATACTGCAGTATAAAGCGGGGGAGGAATAGTTGACATGAAAGTGGTCTTTTTAAGCAGAAGCGGTATACGTGGTCTGGTATCAATGGTTGTACTCCTGGCATGTTTCATAGGATTATCATTAGTTTATCTTAACCAGACCAGTGTAGCTACCAAATTGAATGAGCCAGTCTATCAGGGTAACACCGGTAAAAAAATGGTAGCCATAACTGTGAATGTTGATTGGGGAGAAGAATATATACCCCGGATGTTGGAAGAATTTAAAAAGAATGATGCGGTGGTTACATTTTATGTAACCGGTAAATGGGCCGAGAAAAACAGTGAATTATTAAAACAAATGGCCCAGTCAGGTCATAGTGTGCATAACCATGGTGACAGTCATTTGCATTTGAATAATCTGGCTCGCCAGGATGTGGCCG
>JAQVWB010000173.1 GCA_028698695.1 Syntrophomonadaceae bacterium
TTCATTTTCATTTGTTCCCCACTGTCCGGGATTTTTAAGTCAATTGACACGGTTCCCTGCAAATCCATATAGTCACTGTATAATGTGTCCTGGTTAATCCAGGTGCGGAATTCCATAGCCAGATCGATGTTATTCAGTATTTCTTTCAGTTGCGGTATTTGGTCCATACCAGGCATATTAAACATTTCTTGCACGGCTTCACTTTGGAAAATATTATTTCCGGCACTGCTGCGGATAACATAGTATTTTTTGCCGTCCCGTTCGGCATCATTGGCAAAAACAGTAGTCATTCCCAAGTCTTTCATCATTTTCATAGCTGCAACCGGATCCTGCACGGAAGATTGTTGCATAAGAGTTTTTGGGTCCAGACCTTCGATTGCAATCTTTGCCCAGTCCTGTTCCGGCAGTTTCATATACATTCCCTGTTCATTAAAGATGTTTTCCGTAGTTATTTCGGGTATACCGGCAGTATCAATTCCGGGCAGATTCATTTTTATCTTCTGGACAATATACAGTTGCATGGGATTGTTACTGTTGTAAGCGACAACATCGCACTTGGCATCCATCTTTTGGGCAACCTCTTGGCCATCTTCTTTAATAAGCATATCCATGTTCATATTCATGTTCATGTCCATACGATAAGTGTTAGCTTCCAACATACGGCGGGAAGATTCTACCATCAGGTCTTCGGCTGTCCATTCCCCTCTTTTATCCAGGTAACGAATTGCCAGGGAAGCATCGGGAGTCCATATAACCTCAGCACCATATGATTCCAAAGTAATGCGCAGGGGTACATATATTTGCTGGTTAATGGTCATTGGCGGTTGCGGTATTTTAAGGGTTTTACCATCAAAAATGGCATTCTGGTTGTTAAGAGTCATGGTAAGAATACGGTCATTTTTATTTACTTTGATAGTGTTGTTTTCTACTGCTACACTGGCTCCAATAATTTCTTCAAACATATCCAGCGAAATCATGCTGGTACCCTGCTGGTTAACGATTGCCTGGGCAGACTGATAACTGCGCTCATTAAGCATAATATTGTCGGCAGCTATAACCGGCAGAGCAACTGCAAAAACGAGTAACATGGTCAGAATCAGGATAAACTTTTTATTCATTTCTGTCTCTCCTCCCCATTTCATTGATTGAAGGTAAAAAACAATCCGCTTAAATTGATATGCTTGTTATATAACCTTCAATTACTAAACTATTTTTGAATTTTATACCATTGTATCACAGCTGCAGTGCTATTCAAACCTAATAGGGATTTGCATCGTCTCTTTTATATCCCGGAGAAAAGTGGTATGGTTTGAATAATAATTTGTTTTAATTTGGAGGATATACTTATGAATGTAGAACGAATATGTTCATTACGCGGCAGATATCCAAGCATTTTAGGCCATGAAGAGTATTTCCGCTCAGCAGTGCTTCTTCCTCTGGTTATGAAAGACAATCAAATATGTATCATTTTTGAAAAAAGAGCCGATAACATTCACCAACCTGGTGAAGTTTCCTTTCCTGGTGGTCGGATTGACGCTGATGACGCGGGACCGGAACAGGCGGCAGTGAGAGAAACCTGTGAGGAGTTAGGCTTGCATTTATCTGACATTGAGGTTATTGCACCATTGGATATAATGGTTAGTCCGTTTAATGTTATTGTTTATCCTTATTTGGCTCAAATAAACAGTCGCAGGGCTTTATGCCCCAATCCCGACGAGGTAGCCGAGGTTTTCTATGTTCCACTGGATTTTTTCCTTAATTATGAACCGATGCGCAAGAGTATGTATCTGACCATAGGGGCTTCTGAGGATTTCCCCTTTGAAATGATTCCTCAGGGGAAGAATTATCCTTTTCGCCAAGGCGTTTTGCCGCAGTTTTTTTACCTTTGGGAGGATTATGTAATTTGGGGTTTGACTGCCCGCATCATTAATCATTTTGTCAGGTTGATCAGGGATTAGATTCCTGCAAGCGGAGGGGTTCAGCCTCCCCCGCGGAAGGTAAAAGCTTCCGTACGTGTTTGCTACGTGTTGTCAGAGTGTTGCTTACGTGTAACAAAAATGCGCCCCGGTGGAGGCGCATTTTATGTTTTGTTTTATTGTTCATGGGATTCTTTTATATCAGGAAGCAGGCGTCTGAATTCTATCGGCAAAGGGAAGAGTATAGTGGTGTTTTGTGAATTGGCTATTTCAGATAATGATCTTAACATACGCATGGTTAGACCGCCTTCTTCGGCTGCTAAAATTCGTGATGCCGAAGCCAGTCTCTGCGCAGCCTGTTCTTCACCCTCGGCCTGTATAACCATAGCCCGCCGGTCTCTTTCTGCCTGAGCCTGTTTGGCAATGGCTTTTTGCATTTCTGCCGGCAAGGTTACATCTTTAATCTCAACTGAGGTAACTTTAATACCCCAGGGATCAGTGGCCTCATCAACTATGGACTGAATGATTTGATTGAGCTTGTCTCTTTGCGATAATAATTCATCCAAATCAGCAGTTCCCACTACGCTTCTCAGGGTAGTCTGAGCCAACTGACTGGTGGCAGAATGATAATGTTCAACATTTACCACCGCTTTGTCAGCCAGAACCACCCGATAATACAATACAGCATTTACGGTACAGGTAACATTATCACGGGTTATAACTTCCTGTGGCGGTACATCAAATACTATAGTACGCAGCGATATCTTCATTATGCGATCAACAATCGGAATAATGAAAATCAATCCTGGTCCTTTTACTCCCACTAGTCTGCCCAGACGAAACAGTACGGCCCGTTCATATTCGGGTATAATTTTAATCGATGCACTTAATAATGCAACTACCAGGATAATGATAATCGACCAGTTTGCTAATAAATTAACCAGACTCATTTTATCCCTCCTTATTCTTGCACCTTGTCTTTATGTTCTGATTGCAGTCCCACCCGCAATGTAATCCCATCCCTGCTCAGGATTCGCACCCTGTCTCCCGGTTTAAGCGTGTTTTCTTCTGCATAAGCCCGCCAAATCTCTCCCTGTACTTTCACTTGAGCGTAGGGGGGATCACTTTTTACTACTATACCAGTTTTTTCATCAAATTCAGCTTCTCCCTGGAAAGGGCGCAAACGATGAGCACGATAAATACCGACTAAGGCTACGGTTACAAATAAGGCGCCCAGTGACCCCACTCCCAGTGCCATTATTCTGAAACTGCTAAACCATTGTCTCGACATTAAGGGTTCCACCGGGAAGAATATCATACCCAGAATCAGGCTGACAGCTCCTCCAACCGCCAATATCCCAAAGGTTGGAGTAAAGGCTTCGGCTATAAGCAAAGCAATACCACCTATAATAAACAGTCCGGCAGCCAAGTTTATCTCAAAAAATCCCAGTCCAAACAAAGCCAGCAGTAGACATATTACCCCGGTTATTTCCGGTACCAGCGTCCCGGGAGATTTAAACGCAATAGTTAAAGCAAATATTCCTATCATCAGCAGCAACATAGCCACGGTAGGATTACTTACGCTATTGGTGGCTTTTTCCTCCAGATTCATCTCAAAATTTATTATCCCGGCTTTACTGGTATGGATTATAGTTTTTCCCGCTGCAGTTGTAACTCCTTTGCCCTCAACCGATTCCAGCAATTCTTCCAGGGTAGGGCACAAATAGTCTATAACTTCGGCATCCAGAGCTTCGTTAGCTGTCATGCTGAGATTGTCGGTTACAAACTTACCAGCCAGATCAGCAGGTTTGCTCCGTTCACGGGCTATGCTTCGCATATGACCGGCTAAAAAATTTATGGTCTTTTGATCAGCCGGTTGCGTTGTTTCCCCTGGGGTTGACATAGTAACCGGCATAGCTGCACCACAGGTAGTACCCGGACTCATGGCCGCCACATGACCAGCCACTAAGATAAAAGTTCCAGCAGAGGCAGCAATTGCTCCTTCCGGATTTACATAAGTGATTACCGGGACCCGGGAAGCTGACATGGTTTTCATTATATCCAGGGTTGCTGATACGAGACCTCCGGGAGTATCCAGAATAATTACTACCGCACTGGCTTTTCCCTGAGCTTGTTCAATAACTCTTTCAATATGTCTGGAATTACCGGCTGTAACCATACCCTCTACCTGCAGAGTATAGACAACCGGAACAGCAGGCTTTTCTACGGGCGTATTTTCAGCCTGTGCCAAAACTGCCAACGGAGCGATTAACAGCATAAATATTATGGCAACAGCCATTGATATGAAACATTTATTTCTCATAATACTATTATCCCTCCTATATTTGAAAAACATGCTTCTCAACACCTGAAAGGTTTATCATATTTATAATCAGCCTTTGGATAATTAAACCCTGTCGAAAGCAAAGGACAGGGTATTATTTAACATCTGAATTGAGATTTTGAATAATTCACAGTTTCCTAATATGTCAGTCTCTAGCTATAACGAAGAAATCCTTCGGCTTTGCCTCAGGATGACAACCATATAAAACACCAACGAGACTCCCCTATTGAGCCTGTTGTTTATAGTTCATTTCCT
>JAQVWB010000174.1:0-3723 GCA_028698695.1 Syntrophomonadaceae bacterium
ATAATTACAACGAAGACACATACCTATCCCTCACTATCATTCTTATTTAAATTTTTAGTATAGATCTGCCCAGGAGGTACAAGTTATAAGCAAATAACTTGTAAAAGGGTGATAAATATTAACGGTTATGATTGTAATAGCCAGTCATTATCCTCAGATATTTTTAAAAATACAAGAATATCTAATATTAGTAATAAGGCTTAATATTTTATTGACTGCCAAATAATTCATGTTAGAATAAATATACCGTTTTAGGAAATTTAAGATTCGAAAGGAGTTCTTATGTCAGACATTTTAAAATGGCAGTACAGTCAAAAATTAATCAGTGCTGAAGAAGCAGTTAAAATGGTAAACTCCGGTGATCATATTTTTTATGGAGAATTCGCTTTGTTCCCTGAAACACTGGACGAGGCATTGGCCGAACGCATTAACGAACTTAGCGATGTAGTTCTTACCGGTGTGAGTTTTACTAGACCACCTAAAGTAGTGAAGGCCGATCCTGAACGTAAACATATTATCATGCGCGATTTTCATTATGGCAAAGTTGCGCGTTATCTGCATGATGATAATCTGTGCAGTTATATGCCGATAACTTATCATCAGGGACCCAGGCTGATAAGGAAATATATGCATATGAATGTAGTTTATGCGGTTGTTGGACCAATGGACGGTAAAGGCTTTTTCAACTTTGGACTGAGCAACTCAGTTACTCATGCCGCTATGGATAAGGCTGACTTAATAATAGTTGAAGTGAACAACAATGTCCCTAATTGTTTAGGAGGCAATCAGGAATCAATTCATATTTCCAATGTAAGTTATATAGTAGAAGGAAAAAACTCGCCGCTGCTTGAATTACCTGCTGCCCAGCCTTCTCCTACTGATCATAAAATAGCTGAAATCCTTCTGCCCAACATTGAAGACGGCAGTTGTATGCAATTGGGTATTGGAGGATTGCCAAATGCGGTGGGGGCTCTGATAGCAGAAAGTGATATAAAAGATCTGGGCGTCCACAGTGAAATGATGATGGACTCTTTTATGGAATTGTACGACAAGGGACGCCTGACCGGAGCCCGTAAGAATATCGACAAATACAAGATTGTATATTCTTTTGCCCTGGGAACCCGCAAGATGTACGATTTTCTGGATTTTAACCCGATGTGTGCATCTTATCCGGTTAGTTATACCAACGATCCACGCATTATGGCCTTAAACGATAAGGTGGTAGCTATTAATAATGCCCTGGAAGTGGACCTGCTAAGCCAGGTATCTTCGGAGACCATGGGGTTGAGACAAATATCAGGGACCGGCGGACAGCTTGACTTTATATTTGGAGCTTTCCAGTCACATGGCGGCAAAGGTTTTATATGTCTGCATTCCACTTATACTGACAAGGAAGGAAAAACTCATTCCAGAATTGTTCCTTCTTTATCTCCGGGTACAGTGGTAACCGTACCCCGTTCTGTGGTTCAGTATGTAGCTACTGAATATGGTATTGTGCAGTTAAAGGGTAAATCTACTTATGAACGTGCCGAGGCTTTAATCAGTATTGCCCATCCGCAATTCCAGGATGAATTGATTAAGGCGGCCAGTTCAATGAACCTTTGGGTGAAAACTAATAAAATTGAAGGTTAATTTGTCATTAAACGCATAGAATTAACAACAAACAGCCCCCCGTCTATTTCAACGGGGGGGTGTTTGTTTATGTTTTAAGTGTGTTTATGCTATAATCTGCTTATTAAACTAGCTGCACAGGCAGTTTAACCCAAAACGATTTTAAAGGAGGCGAAATCAGTGAGTTTTTCAATAACTGACCAGGTAACCTGGGTAGGAAAAATTGATTGGGAGCTAAGGCGATTTCATGGAGATGAGTATTCTACGCATCGGGGCTCTTCCTACAATTCCTATTTAATAAAAGATGAAAAAAATGTTTTGATTGATACAGTATGGGGGCCTTTTGCCAAAGAGTTCGTGGCTAATCTAAAAAAAGAAATTGAATTGGACAAGATAGATTTTATAATAGCAAATCATGCTGAAACTGATCATAGCGGAGCGTTGCCATACTTGATGAAGGAGATCCCGGATGCCCCTATTTATTGTACTTCCAGCGGTGCGAAGATATTAAAGGGTCATTATCATCAGGATTGGAATTTTATCGAGGTCAAGACCGGAGATTCTTTGGATATTGGGAAAAACAAACTGACTTTTGTGGAAGCCCGGATGCTGCATTGGCCGGATACCATGTTTACCTATATGAGTGGAGAAAATATCCTGTTCAGCAATGATGCTTTCGGTCAGCATTATGCCTCAGAGCTTATGTACAATGATTTGGTGGATCAGGCGGAATTATTTCAGGAGGCGATAAAATATTATGCCAATATCCTGACCCCATTTAGTCCTCTGGTTACCAAAAAAATTCAGGAAGTGTTGAGTATGCAGTTGCCGCTCAATATGATTGCCCCCAGCCATGGAATTATCTGGCGTAATAATCCGACTCAAATAGTTGAAAAGTATCTGCAATGGGCAGACGGCTACGCTGAAAATCAAATCACCATAGTTTATGACACCATGTGGAATGGAACCAGAAGTATGGCTGAAGCAATAGCTGCCGGGATTAAAGCCCAAAATGCCGAGGTGGCAATAAAGTTATTTAATGCTGCCCACACAGATAAAAACGATATAATCACGGAAATATTTAAATCCCGAGCAGTACTGGCCGGTTCTGCTACCATTAATCGGGGTATACTGTCGGCTATTTCGGGGATATTGGAAATGATGAAGGGGCTGGGCTTTAGGAACAAAAAAGCGGCCGCTTTTGGCACCTATGGCTGGAGTGGTGAATCAGTAGCCATTATTGAAAAATGGCTTCAGGAAGGCAAGTTTGAAATTGTACAGCCGGGAATCAGAGAACTGTGGAATCCTGATGATGAAGCTGTTGAAAGATGTGTTGCCTTCGGCAAATCCTTTGCAGAAAAGTTGTAGTATGCAAGCATGCAGCAAAAGGGACGGGGACAGTATGAGACTACATTAAGGTCACCCGATTAGGGTGTATCATTAGTACCCGTTAGCGTAAGGCTCAATATTACGGACTTCCAAAAGAGATCCTTCGTCGCCTGCAGCTCCTCGGGATGACATTTATGGTGGTTTCGGACAGGGTCCCCGTCTTACGGTTTAATATTTCTGACTCGCAAGTTATTGCGAGTTTTATTTTCAAGGAGAATATCATGTTAATTCAGTAATCTGACCGGTTTTGCTTAAATCATAATCTCCTAAACCCTGTACTTCATTTTTGAAGGAGGTTGAATTAACAACTTCAATTATCCTCTGAATAGCCGGACGAGCCAAATCATCCTTACGAATAACCAGTTCATAAGGTTCAAGCTGCAGGGGAATAAAATCAATACCACGTACCTGTAAAGCAGCTTTTTGAATTCCCAATCCCGCATCAGCAAGCCCGCGGGCAACGGTACTGGCTACCGCAAGGTGAGAAGTTGCCACCTGGTTATAACCATTAATCAAACGGTTATCAATTCCCAGTTTTCTCAGTTTTTCATCCAGTAACACGCGGGTTCCGCATCCCGGTTCTCTATTTATAAAACTAATATTATCAGCAGAGAGATCATTCCAGTCTTTTATATTGCGGGGATTACCTTCAGCCACATAAAATCCCTGCCGGCGCTTGGCGAGGTGAACAATTACAGCCGGAATGCCGGGCATTAAACGCCT
>JAQVWB010000174.1:3733-4512 GCA_028698695.1 Syntrophomonadaceae bacterium
CGGCAACAACATCAACCTGTCCCTGATAAAGAGCAATTAATCCGGCGAAACTACCAACATGTTTCCTGTATATCCGAATAGAGGCAGGACTGTTTTCAACCTGTTTGGCTAAAATGTCCAAAATAGGGTCTAAACCGCAAATTATCACATCACTTCTATCAGTACGGGGTTCCAGGTCAGAAATTAAATCAATACCGCTGTGATGGCTGGAAGGGTATGAGGCTACTGCAGTTGACTGACTGCCCATCTGCCGATATCTTTCCACATCCTGAGGGTTTATGCGTAGTTTACGGCCAATGCGAAAGGCAGGCAGATCTCCTCGCTTTACTAATTGATATACGGTATGCTTCTTTATTTTCAGTATTTCTGCAACTTCTTCGGGAGTTAAAGAATTATTACTGGTCATTAACCATACCTCGCAATCTTAACAAACACTCTCTCTATATTCTATCATAGGCTTAAAAGTTGTCCACTTATGTGTAGTTGCGCTATATTAAGTTATGGTAATTGCAAACGTAGTTATGTTAAGTTATGATAAATTCAAATATGGTTATGTCTAATTTAGTCAAAAAAGGCTGGTGGTATATTCCCTGCACCGACCATAAGGAGGGAGTGAGTAAGAAGCAAGGGAAAAATATTTCAAAGGGAGAGGAAATTATGAAAAAGAATCGTCTTCTAATTGCCCTTTTATTAGGGATGTTGCTGGTTATAGGAGGTTGTGCTGCTCAGGATACAACCCCCCAGGCTCCTGCCCAACCCACTATTGAACTTAACATCTC
>JAQVWB010000175.1 GCA_028698695.1 Syntrophomonadaceae bacterium
TTGATGCCCTGAAATCAAGAACCCGTGGATATGCATCATTGGATTATGAACTAACTGATTATGAAGTTTCCAATCTGGTCAAACTGGATATTATGCTTAACGGGGATATAGTAGATGCGCTGAGTACCATCATTCATAGTGACCGGGCTTATTTTCAGGCTCGCTCAGTTACTGAGCGCTTGCGTAAAATTATTCCCCGTCAGATGTATGAGGTGATAATTCAAGCTGGCATTGGCAGTAAAATAATTGCCCGTGAAACTATCAAGGCGATGCGCAAAGATGTTTTAGCCAAGTGTTACGGTGGGGATATTACTCGAAAAAAGAAGCTATTGGAAAAACAAAAAGAGGGTAAAAAACGAATGAAACAGATTGGACGCGTAGAAGTACCCAAAGATGCATTTCTTACTGTGATGCAAATAGGAGATGAGTAGTAATGCTGCCGCAGGGAATGTATATACATATTCCCTTTTGTCAAAGCAAATGCCAATATTGCGACTTTTATTCCCAACCATTATCTGAACCTCAATGGTTGGAGGATTATATCTCCGGGCTGGTTGTTGAAATTCAGCAACGAGCCCTTTGTTGTGATGAAAGGGAAGTTGCAACCTTATATATTGGGGGTGGCACCCCCAGTTTATTAAGTTCAGGTCAGGCAGAAAGAATTATTGATGCTGTTAATGAGTATTTCTGCCTTGATAGCCATGCAGAAATAACCATGGAAGCCAATCCAGGTAGTTTGGACAGTATAAAAATAAGCGATTACCGGCAGGCGGGGGTAAACCGAATTTCATTGGGAGCACAGAGCTTTGATGATGAGGAACTTAAAATGTTAGGGCGCCGGCACCGACACTCGGAAATATTTACCGCGGTAGAAGAACTGCTCAAAAAGGGAATAAATAATTATAACCTTGATTTGATGTATGGATTGCCCGGGCAAAAGGTTTCAAAATGGGAAGAAAACCTGCGTCAGGCATTTGAGCTGAACCCGGTTCATCTGTCCTGTTATCTCTTGCAACTGGATGAACAAACCCCCATGGGTCAAAGAGTCAAGTCAGGAAAAATAACCTTACTTGATGAAGATGATGAAGCTGATATGTATGAAATGACAATTGATATGTGCGCCCAGGCAGGTTTAAATCAATATGAGCTGTCCAACTTTTCCCGGCCTGATTATAATTGCCGGCATAATCTATTATACTGGCATAGTTATGAATATATTGGAATTGGAGCTGGAGCAGTAAGCTATATTGGTGATAGACGCTTTAAAAATAGCTCTGACTGGCAAGCGTATATAACCAATTTAAAACAGAAAAAACTTCCTCCGATAGAACAACTGGAACAGATGAAAGCCGCTGATAAATTGGCGGATATTATGATAATGGGGCTCAGGCTTTGTGAAGGCGTTAATCTGCAACAAACCTCTGACCGTTGTGCAGTAGATATTGGTGAACACTTTAAAAGGGCAATTAAATATGGTATGGATAGAGAATGGCTGGAAATAAAGTCAGGAAATCTTTGTATGACCAGAAGGGCGTATTTTATCTCTAATCAGGTACTATGTCTGTTTACGGCGTGATTTGCCAACTTGACAAAGATTAGAACAGATGCTATTTTCTTATTAAAGTATGGTTAGCACTCAACAGAAGAGAGTGCTAACAGGAGTGAAGCATATGACTATGGATGATAGAAAACAAAAAATATTGCAATCTATAGTTCTGGATTATGTTGAAACTGCTGAACCAGTTGGCTCACGGGCTATGGTAAAAAAGCACGGTTTGAGAATCAGTGCAGCTACAGTACGCAATGAAATGGCTGATCTGGAGGATATGGGCTATCTGGAACAACCTCATACCTCGGCAGGTCGGATACCCTCACAAAAAGGGTTTCGCTATTTTGTGGACTGCATGATGGAAAGCCAGGAGCTGTCTGAACAGGAAATTGATTTATTGTATCAGATGGCCAGAAATAATGTAAAGGACTGGGATGAAGTAATCTCTGGTATTGCACAGTTTTTATCCCAGATAACCCATTATACTTCTTTCATAATTATGCCGGCTGTCCATGTAAGTCAATTTCGTTTTTTACAGTTGGTACCATTGGAAAAGGGACGGGCGGTAGTTCTGCTGGTTACTGATATGGGATTAATAATGCATAGAAAAATTGAGATTCCGGAGTCAATAACTCCTGAGGAACTTACCACTATTGCCGAAGTATTAAACCGTACTTTTTCCGCTAAAAAAATGGGCGAAATTACGCGCAGCGATTTGCAAACCATTCGTAATGATCTTAATCAACGCAAGAAAGTATTGGAAGTTACACTGAATGCTATAGATTCTTTACTGGAAAGTTCCAGTGGCGAGCGCGTGGTAGTCAGTGGTCTTATAAACTTGCTCAGGGAACCTGAATTCAGAGATTTGGATAAATTAAAACGAATAATTACCTTGCTGGAGGAAGATGTAGTACTACGAAGTGTTGTACCTAATGAAGTCAGTGAGCAGGTGGATATATTGATTGGTAATGAAAATCCTATACAAGAGATGAAGGATCTCAGCATGGTTTTTACCGGGTATAAATCTTTTGGTGTGTTAGGTAAGATTGGGTTAATTGGTCCGGTAAGAATGGAGTACTGGAAGGCAACTGGTACAATTGAGGCGGTCAGGTCAATTGTTCAGGAGATTATTCAAAAATACTATTAAATGAGAGTTTTGCATAAATTCAATAACTCAGAAGCAGCCGTTGCTATACTCCGTATCGATACCGTCATAAAAATGAAGGATGAATCGACGGAGCTAAATAGAAATATCATTGAATAGAGGTGAACATTACTTTGAAAAACTATGATCTGACAGAGGAACTGAATTTGGAATCGTCATCTGAACCAGCTCCGGCAGAAGAGAATAATCAGGATACCTTACAGACTGAGATTAATCGTCTTAAGGAAGAGGCCAGTCGGAATTATGATAAGTATCTGCGAGCTGTAGCGGAAGCTGATAATATCCGTAAACGCGCTTCCCGGGAAAGAGAAGAGTATTTAAAATATGCTTCGATTCCAATAATAAAAAAGATTTTGTCTGTAACCGACGATCTTGACAGGGCTATTAAAATGTCGGTTGACAATAAGGATTATGACAGTCTGAAAAAAGGATTGGAAATTATTGCCCGGCGTATGGATGAGATTCTTGAGGAGGAAGGCGTCGAATATATTGATGCAACAGGTAAAACTTTTGATCCACAATTCCATGAACCGCTGGTAGTAGAATCCGGGACCGACCATCCTGAGAATACCATAATTGAAGAATTGCAAAAGGGTTATATATTACATGGCCGGGTTATCAGACCCAGCCTCGTAAAAGTAAGCAATTAATTATATTTAAGCAATAAAAATGGAGGTGTGTAGTTATTATGGGGAAAGTTGTAGGTATTGATTTAGGTACCACCAACTCTGTTATAGCTGTTATGGAAGGAAAAGAGGCCGTGGTTATAACCAATGCGGAGGGGGAAAGAATAACTCCTTCAGTAGTTGGTTTTTCAAAAACCAACGAAAGATTGGTGGGCAGAATTGCCAAACGTCAGGCCATTACTAATCCTGACCGAACGGTATTATCAATTAAAAGACGTATGGGCACTGATTTTAAAGTGTCAATTGATGATAAAGAATATACTCCTCAGGAAATATCAGCAATGATATTGCAAAAAATGAAGGCTGATGCTGAGGCTTATCTGGGTCAACCGGTTACTCAGGCCGTAATCACCGTTCCTGCTTATTTTACAGACTCCCAGAGGCAGGCTACCAAAGATGCCGGGAGAATAGCCGGATTGGAAGTATTACGTATTATAAACGAGCCCACTGCCGCAGCACTGGCTTATGGCCTGGATAAAGATGAAAATCAGGTTATCCTGGTATTTGACTTGGGAGGCGGTACATTCGATGTCTCCATTCTGGAGATTGGCGACGGAGTCTTTGAGGTTAAAGCGACCAGTGGGAATAATCGGCTCGGTGGAGATGATTTTGATGACAAGATTATTAATTGGTTGATAGCCGAGTTTGAAAAGGATAATGGCGTAAACTTAAGAAATGATAAAATGGCCCTGCATAGATTGAAAGAAGCGGCGGAAAAAGCCAAGCATGAATTATCAGGAGTATTAACTACTGATATTAACATACCATATATTACAGCTAATCAGGATGGACCTATGCATCTGGAAAGAACACTGACTCGGGCAAAGTTTAATGAAATGACGGCTGATTTAGTGGAAAAAACCATGGGGCCATTGCGGCAGGCTTTGAAAGATTCGGGTCTTTCCGCCAATCAAATTGATAAGGTAATTCTGGTAGGCGGATCAACCAGAATTCCAGCTGTACAGGATGCCATAAAAAGTTTTATTGGCAAGGAACCTTTCAAGGGTATTAATCCTGATGAAGTTGTAGCGGTGGGTGCTGCTATTCAGGCTGCTATATTATCG
>JAQVWB010000176.1 GCA_028698695.1 Syntrophomonadaceae bacterium
TTTAAGTTAAAAAATTCGAGAAATTATAACGAAATCCTTTTTTTGAACATAACAACTACCCTGCTATCTTATTTAATGTGTTTTTAAGTAAATATTAACTTATCTATTATAATGCGGACTAAAAACGAATACTTTTGTCTTTTACAAGGAATGATAAATATGTAATATAGTCTGATTAAAATTACTATGTTGAGCGTTTATGGAAAGGAGGGCAAGTGATGATTGGAGCTGTGGTTCGTTTCGTGGTCTCAGCCATTGTGCTGATGCTGGTGGGCTATTTGTTACCTGGAATCACCGTGTCCGGTTTTGTGGGAGCTTTAATCGCGGCGGCGGTAATTGCTATTCTTGGATATGCAGTAGAAGCTGTATTAGGGGAAAAAGTATCACCGCGCTCGCGTGGACTGGTTGGTTTTGTAACTGCTGCGGTAATAATTTACTTAGCACAGTTTATTGTTCCCAATTACCTGAGTGTTTCCTTGTTAGGATCATTACTGGCAGCATTCGTGATAGGTCTGGTAGATGCTTTTGTGCCCACAACTATTAGATAACCGAACAAATATTACCAATTAATCGCCTGAGCAGGTAGACCATTTAGAGGTCTACCTGTTGCTTATTTGAAAACTATTTGCTAATATATCAAATTACAAGTAAAATTAACGCAGATGTCTGTTGCCGTTGTAATTGGAGGTTCAATTATGTTCGGTTTTATTGGAAATATCGGTCCCTGGGAGTTAATGCTCATATTACTGGTGGCAGTAATTGTGGTTGGCCCGGGCAAATTGCCTGACGTAGCACGTGGCATGGGTAAAGCCATGGGCGAATTTAAACGGGCAACATCAGGAGTGAGAAAAGAGTTTGATGATATCATGAAAGCCGAAATGAATCCTACTAAATCTGTAGTAAATAAAGTGCCCGAGTCTGAGGAATATCAGGTTGACATAGACGCGTTAAACGAAGAAAATCCCAATGACCAGCAGAAAGACGAGTAGTTTCAATTATAAAGCATTGTAGTCTCTTATCAAGAGTGGTGGAGGGAATGGCCCGATGAAACCCGGCAACCGCCAATTATTGGTATGGTGCTAATTCCTCAGGGGAAAGCCCTGGAGATGAGAGGGATAACCCTCTTTTAAGGAGGGTTTTTTTAGTTTATTTAATAAATAATGATTTGAAGGTGAGGAGGAGAACAAGTGGGAGTGGATCTGCAAACACAATTAAAAGAGCGAATTTTAATATTAGATGGTGCTATGGGTACAATGTTGCAGGATAAGGGTATGCAGCCCGGTCAGTGTCCGGAATTGTTTGGGATAGATAATCCGGAAATTTTGCATGATATCCACCGGCAATATGTTGAGGCCGGTAGCGATATTATTCAAACCAATACTTTTGGCGGCAATGCGTTTAAACTAGCTGAATATGGACTGGAAAAACGGGCTGCCGAAATTAATGCAGAATTAGTTGCCATCGCCCGTCGCAGTGCCGGTCAACAAACTCTGGTAGCTGCTTCCATCGGACCTACAGGGCAATTGCTTAAGCCCATGGGGTCAGCTGATTTTGACAGTCTTTATCAGGTATATGCCGAGCAGGTGCTCAGTTGTGAAAAAGCCGGTGCAGATCTGATTTCATTGGAAACCATGACTGATATAGGTGAAATGCGAATTGCCTTGATTGCAGCCCGGCAAAATACCCGTTTGCCGGTTATAGCTCATATGACCTTTGAGGGCGATGGACGTACTATGATGGGAACTGACCCGCTAACTGCCTTGATTATTCTGGAGGCTTTGCAACCGTTGGCTATCGGAGCTAATTGCTCAGGTGGAGCCCGGGAATTATTACCCATTATTAGTGAGATGGGGAAATATACCAGCACTTTTTTAACTGTGGAACCAAATGCAGGAATACCACAATTGATTAATGGTGTAACCGTATTTCCGGATTCACCGGAAACTATGGCGGAATTAGCTTTATTGTTGCGGGAAGCCGGAGCCAATATAATCGGTGGCTGCTGTGGTACTTCACCGCAGCATATCCAGGCAATTGCCCGGGCAATAAAGGGGTTGGCACCGGTAAGAAGAAGTTCTAAAAAACTGCGGGCTTTGACCTCACGCAGTAAACATGTGATTATAAATGACCAGTCAATTGCCTTTATTGGAGAACGAATAAACCCCACTGCCCGCAAAGCTTTGGCGAAAGATATTAAAGAGGGCAGTATGCAGATGGTAATTGATGAAGCTAAAAAACAGGTTGCAGTTGGTGCTCCGATTCTGGATGTAAATATGGGTGTACCTGGAATTGATGAACCGTTGGCCATGCGCAAAGCAGTAGAGGAGATTCAATCGGCAGTTGATATTCCTGTAGCTATTGACTCAACCAATATTTTGGCAGTTGAGGAGGGACTGAAAACCTTTGTAGGAAGGCCTCTAATAAATTCTACTACCGGAGAGGAAAAACAGCTGGAGTTAATTCTTCCTCTGGCTAAAAAGTATGGTGCTGCTGTACTGGGTCTGTGCCTTGATGAATCAGGTATACCGGATACGGCGGCCGGCCGGGTTGAAATTGCCCGGAAGATATATGCACGGTCCAAAGAGTATGGTCTGCGTGATGAGGATATCTTTATTGATACTCTGGTAAAAACCGCCAGCGCCGAACAGGCGCAAGTAATGGAGACTATTGGTGCTCTTAATAATTTAAAGCAGGAGCTTCCGGTAGGAACTGTTCTTGGAGTAAGTAATGTATCGCATGGTTTACCGGGAAGGGAAATAATTAATTCTGCCTATTTAGCCATGGCTTTGGCTGCCGGGCTGGATTTGCCCATTGTCAATCCTTTTGATCAACGTATGATGGATGCGATTGCTGCTGCCGGAGTTATACTAAATCGTGATGCAGGCTGCAGTAAATATATTGAAACCTATCGCGATTATAAACCGGTCGGCAGTACAGTTGTCACGGGTGGCAGAGCCGAAATTTGCAGTCAATGTAATATTCCCGAATTGGTAGCGCGGGTGGAAAAACCGGCTGCAAATACGGGAAAACCAGTTGAGGCAACGGAAACGGTTGAAGATAATTTAATGTCTAAATTATCCCGGGCAGTTTTGGAGGGCGGTCGCCAGGAAATAGACTCTTTATTGCATAAAGCGCTTAATGAGGAAAAACTGCCGGCACTGGATATTGTAAATCAGGGGTTAATACCGGGAATTGAGGAAGCCGGTCAACTTTATGACCAGAAAAAATATTTCCTGCCGCAGCTGATGAGGGCGGCGGAAACGATGAAACATGCTTTTACAATTGTGAAGCCCCTTTTATCTGATGATGCCGGAGCAAACAATGGAGTGATTATAATGGCAACGGTTGAAGGTGATATTCACGATATTGGTAAAAATATCGTATGCGTTTTGCTGGAAAACTATGGCTTCAAAGTAATTGATCTGGGCAAGGATGTGCCCGCCGAAGTAATACTGGATACAGCCGCAACTGAAAAGGCGGACATTATTGGACTTAGTGCCTTAATGACTACTACCATGCCCCGTATGAAAGATATTGTTGATGGTGTAAAAGAGCGGGGTCTGTCCTGCAAGGTTATGGTGGGAGGAGCAGTGTTGACTGAGGATTACTCTCAGCAGATTGGAGCCGATGCTTATTCTGAAGATGCCCGGGCAGCGGTTACTGTTGCTCAGCGTTTATTAAGTATAATTAATTAAGGGGGGAGTATTATTATGGCTTACGAAAAGACTTACGAAGAGATTAATGCCAAAATTCGCCGCGGAGAGGCAGTGGTGGTAACTGCCGAGGAAGTTATTGCCATAGTAGCAGAAAAGGGAGTTGAGAAGGCGGCCCGGGAAATTGATGTTGTTACTACCGGTACCTTTGGACCCATGTGCTCATCTGGTGTATTTATAAATTTTGGCCATTCCAATCCGCGTATAAAAATGAAAAAAGTATGGCTTAACGGGGTTGAGGCTTACAGCGGAATTGCAGCTGTTGATGCTTATATCGGGGCAGCTCAGCTCCCGGAAACTGATCCGGAGAACAAAGTGTTCCCGGGAAGGTTTACTTATGGGGGCGGGCATGTTATTCAGGACCTGGCAGCAGGCAGGGAGATAAGACTGGAAGCTACCGCCTATGGAACGGATTGTTATCCCAATAAGAAAGTAGATACGATAATTACCATTAATGACGTAAATGAAGCGTTTCTATTTAATCCGCGTAATGGCTATCAAAATTATAATTGTGCGGTAAATCTGGGCGATCGCACCCTGTATACTTACATGGGAATTTTAAAGCCCAAATTGGGCAATGCCAGTTATTCCTCCGCCGGACAGCTGAGTCCGTTGTTAAATGATCCGCACTATAAAACTATTGGTCTGGGTACTAAAATATTTCTGGGTGGGGGTATTGGTTATGTTGCCTGGAACGGAACCCAGCATCATCCCAACGTAGAACGCGGAGAAAATGGTGT
>JAQVWB010000015.1 GCA_028698695.1 Syntrophomonadaceae bacterium
GGACGAGTTTATCCGCCATTCCCAATTCTTGCTGATAAAAGTCAGGATGAAGCTTCCCTTGCGAAAGGTAGATGATGTTACGCCAGATAAGTCGGTTACAGGAATAGCGACCGCCAACATTAATAGAGTGCAAAAGTGGAACGGAAGAACCGTCCCTCCGTTCCACTCCTGCGTGAGAAGCAGTTCAATAAGCAAGTCGAATTGAACGGCGATTTAAAACGGCTACGGGCAGAATTGGAGGAACTTTAATATGGATAAAATGAAATTTGAAACCCCGAACCTGACCGCCGAGAACATGGCAAAGCTGGCACGGCTTTTCCCCGGCGTTGTTGCTGACGGCAAGGTGAATGTTGACCTCTTGCGTTCGTATGTGGGCGAAGAAATATTCGGAGACGAAGTCTACGAGTTCACTTGGGTAGGCAAACGCGTCGCCATTGCGGAAGCCGGGCGGCCTATCCGCAAAACGCTCCGTCCCTGCGCAGAGGAAAGCAAAAATTGGGACACGACCGAAAACCTCTATATAGAGGGCGATAACCTTGATGTGCTGAAACTCTTGCAGGAGAGCTACCTCGGCAAGGTGAAGATGATATATATCGACCCTCCATACAATACAGGCAACGACTTTATATATCGTGATAATTTTGCACAGAGCCGCGAGGAATATAACGAAGAAAAGGACGTATTTGACGAGGACGGCGAACGCCTATTTAAAAACACCGAAACCAACGGGCGTTTCCACTCCGACTGGTGCAGTATGATTTACCCACGCCTTGTCTTGGCGCGGAATTTGCTCCGTGACGACGGCGTGATTTTTATCAGCATAGACGAGAATGAGATGCACAATTCACGTAAATTGTGCGACGAAATTCTCGGCGTTAGTAATTGTATAGGTTGTATTGCTAATATTAACAACCCCAAAGGACGTTCTGACGACAAATACATAGCAACCGCACACGAGTACCTTTTGGTTTATGCAAAGAACATAACAGTATTGACTTGGTATGGTTTTGAGCCAACAGAAGAAATTACAAGACGCTATAACAAAACGGATGACAAAGGCAGAAAGTATCGAGAAATAGATCTACGTAAAACTGGCGAGAACGATTTACGCGAAGACAGACCCAATCTGTTCTATTATTTCCACTACAATGAACAGACGAATGAAATTTTTCCTTCACGTGAAAAAAACGCCCCGCAAGGCTTCATTTCTATTTTCCCTCAACGGGAAGATGGAAAAGAGGGTAACTGGCGTTGGGGATTAGACACAGCTGAAAAACAGATTGACGACCTTGTAGCTAAATTTATGCCCACACGAAAAGTATGGGGCATTATGCAAAAAGACTATTTAGCAGGTCGGGGCTTGGTAAAACCAACAAGTGCGTGGACATTCAAAGATGTAAATAGCGAGCGTGGAACAGAGCAGTTTATTGAGTTGGGATTTGATAAACGCATTTTCCAGAAGCCAAAGCCGATTGGTACGATAAAACGGCTGTTAAAGTTGTCGACATCGGAAAGTGACATCATCCTCGACTTCTTCTCCGGCTCCGCCACCACCGCCCACGCAGTTATGCAACTAAATACTGAGGACGGCGGCAAGCGCAAGTTCATTATGGTGCAGTTGCCAGAGGTGTGCGCCGAGGGAACGGAAGCCGTCAAAGCGGGTTATACTAACATTTGCGAAATCGGCAAGGAACGCATCCGCCGTGCAGGGGATAAGATTAAGGCAGAGGTTGAAATCGCACACACACAGCTGAAAACCGGAGAAGAGCCCAAGCAAGTGCCAGACATTGGCTTCCGCGTCCTGAAACTCGACGATACTAATATGAACGACGTGTACTATGCACCGGTTGACTACACGCAAGAATTGCTGTTGCAAATGGAGAGCAACATCAAGCCCGACCGCTCGGATATGGACTTGCTGTTCGGTTGCCTGCTCGATTGGGGATTGCCGCTGTCAATGCCGCATACCCACGAGAAGATAGACGGCTTTACCGTCCATACCTATAACGAGGACGATCTGATTGCCTGCTTCGAGGAGTGTATCAGCGAAACAGCAATTCGTGAGATAGCAAGCCGCAAGCCGCTGCGCGCAGTGTTCCGCGACAGCAGCTTCACCAGTTCACCAGAAAAAATAAACGTGTTTGAGATTTTCAAACTCGTAAGCCCTAACACGACGGTTAAGGTGATATGAGGAGCGAAAATTATGAATAAAATTTCAATCCGTTTTTTTAACGATAAAGAAGTCCGTGCTGTTTGGGACGACGAAAATTCTAAATGGTGGTTCAGTGTCCTTGATATTGTCGGATTTTTACGCGACGAAGTTGATTATGAAAAAAACCGTAATTATTGGAAATATCTAAAAGGCAAATTAAAAAAAGAAAACGGTGAGTTGGTTAGTATCACTAACCAACTGAAAATAACCGCTACGGACGGGAAAAAATATCTGACAGATACATTTGACGCAAACGGAGTAATCGAGCTTGCCAAAAACTTTCCAAGCAAACAAGCAAATCGCTTCATTAAATGGTTCACTTATAGCGGCGAAACAATAATTAATGAAAGTGGGGTATTCATGAAGGGTGTGGGTTATTCTTATTATTACGAACAAGAAAATGAAGTTACAGGAGGCGACAGTGAATGAAACTGCAATTTAGGCATCAGGCTTTTCAAGCGGATGCGGCAAAAGCCGTCTGCGATGTATTTGCGGGTCAGCCGTTTCGCACTCCGACATATATGATGGATTCCGGCTTGGGGCAGCTTCCCCTGTACCAAACAATAGATTTCACAGGCTTTAGCAACTCGCCTGTTGTTGTTTCCGACGACAAAATACTGGAGCATATCCGTGCAATTCAACTCTCTGGCGGCATAAAGCCGTCAGAAACCCTTGACGGCCGATTTAACCTGACCATTGAGATGGAAACAGGGGTTGGAAAAACCTACACCTATATCAAAACGATGTACGAACTCAATAAACGGTACGGGTGGAGCAAGTTCATTATCGTTGTGCCGAGCGTCGCCATACGCGAGGGTGTGTATAAGTCTTTCCAGATGACGGAGGAGCATTTTGCAGAGGATTATGGAAAGAAAATCCGCTACTTCATTTATAATTCCGCCCAGCTTACTGAGATTGACCGTTTCGCTTCCGACAGCAACATCAATGTCATGATCATAAATAGCCAAGCGTTTAACGCAAGGGGCAAGGACGCACGGCGTATTTATATGAAGCTGGACGAGTTCCGCTCCCGCCGCCCGATTGATATTTTAGCAAAAACTAACCCAATTCTAATAATTGACGAACCCCAGTCGGTCGAAGGTGCTGCTACCAAAGAGCGGTTGAAAGAGTTTAAGCCGCTCGTCACACTGCGTTACTCAGCAACGCACAAAGCCGACAGTCTTTACAATATGATCTACCGCCTTGACGCACTCGAAGCCTACAACAAACGGCTCGTAAAGAAGATTGCGGTTAAGGGTATTTCTGTTTCCGGCAGCACAGCCACCGACGGGTATATTTATGTGCAGAACATAAACCTCTCCAAGGGCAATCCCACAGCCACGATTGAGTTTGACATCAAAAGAGGCACGGGTGTTCGAAAAACGTCGCGAGTGGTCACCGAGGGGTACAGCTTGTTCGATAATTCCGGAGAACTCGCTGAGTATAAGGACGGCTATACCGTTTTGCGAATTGATGGCAGGGATTCTTCTGTTGAATTCACGAACGGCAAGAAGTTGTTTGCCGGGGATGTTATCGGTGCGGTCAGTGAAGAACAACTGCGCCGCATCCAGATAAGGGAAACAATTCTCTCTCATATCGAGCGTGAGCGGCAGCTATTCTCAAAAGGCATAAAAGTTTTATCGCTCTTCTTTATCGATGAGGTGGCGAAATACAAGCAATACGACGAAAACGGTAATGCTCAAGGTGGCACTTACGCTGATATTTTTGAGGAAGAATATAAGGCAATCGTCGGTAGTATGCAGCTTGCTTTTGCCGATTTGCCTGAATACCTTGCGTACCTTGATAGCATAGATGCCGAGAGAACACACGCGGGCTATTTCTCCATCGATAAGACAAGCGGTCGTATGATTGACAGTAAACTTGGTGACAAAAAAGAACGCACCTCTGATGATGCTGACGCTTACGATTTAATTATGAAGGACAAAGAGCGCTTGCTTGACCGCCGCGAGCCGGTGAGATTCATTTTTTCCCACTCCGCTCTCCGTGAAGGGTGGGACAATCCGAACGTGTTTCAGATTTGCACATTAAAACAAAGCGGGAGCGATGTCCGCAAGCGTCAGGAAGTAGGGAGAGGATTGCGCCTTGCCGTCAATCAGGGCGGCGAGCGTATGGACGAAAACATCCTGAGCCGTGAGGAAGTACATAATATCAATGTGTTGACGGTTATAGCCAACGAAAGCTATGATAGCTTTGCCAAGGGGCTACAAAGCGAGATTGCCGAGGCGGTCGCCGACCGTCCGCGCAAGGTTGAAGCGAAACTTTTCACGGAGAAATTTGGCGAGGATACAGCTCTCGCTATCTATGAGAGCCTGATAGAAAACGGCTATGTGAAACGCGGTGAGCTGACCGAGAAATATTACGAGGATAAAAATAACGGCACAATAACCGTACCCGAAGAAGCCTCTGGTCGTGCTATTGATGTTGTTGCAGTGCTGGATTCCGTCTACGACCCGAACACCAACAAACCGGAGAACGCCCGCAAAAACACCGTTGAAGTCACACTTGACAAGGAAAAGCTGAATAGCCGTGCGTTCCAAGAACTCTGGTCGCGCATCAACGGCAAGAGTTATTATGTTGTGGCTTTTGATGAGGAAGAACTTGTCGAAAAAGCCATCAAGGAACTGAACGCCAGACTGCGTGTTTCGAAGATTTACTTCAAGGTCGAAACGGGCGAACAGGCAAAAGATATTGAATCCAAAGAGCAGCTTGAAGCTGGTGAAGCCTTTGTTCGCAAGGATGCAGTACGCGAGGACGCCTCTTCTTATATGACGATGAAAGCAAGCTCTTCTGTACGCTACGACCTTGTTGGGAAAATCGTGGCTGAGACGGGATTGACTCGAAAAGCCGTGACAAAGATTCTGGTCGGCCTTGAAAAGTCCATTTTTGACCAGTTCGCTGGTAACCCCGAAGAGTACATTATCCGTGCTTCCAATATAATTAACGAGCAGAAAGCCACTGCCATTATCGAGCATATTACCTACGATAAATTGACTGATGCTTTCGGTACGGAAATATTTACCGAACCTGATCTGAAAAAAGGAATTTTTGGCGTGAACACCATAGCGGCGAAGCGGCATCTGTATGACTATGTCATATACGATTCCAACAACGAGTGTGATTTCGCTTCCGAACTGGAAGCACACAGCAGCGAGGTAGAGGTCTATGTGAAGCTGCCGCGCGGCTTCTATATCAGCACCCCCGTGGGTAAGTACAATCCCGACTGGGCAATAGCCTTTTATGAGGGCAAGGTGAAGCACATATACTTTGTCGCAGAAACGAAAGGCGATATGTCTTCATTTGAACTTCGTAAAATAGAAGAAGCCAAAGCCCACTGTGCCCGCGTGCATTTTCGTGCTATCAGCGGTGAAAATGTGGTTTATGACGTGGTGGACAGCTACGATAGTCTGTGGGAACTGGTACAGGGTTAAATGGAATGCCTGCCAGCGAAAACAGTGGTTTTGAAGTATCCGATCATTTTGTTGAGGTCTATCATAGTATCAAATGGTTTTGAAACCTGGGAACCCCCCATTCGTATTGGCAATCGCCCGGAAATAGTTGAAATTTTCATCAGTTTCAAATAAGTCTAATAGAATAATAACCTGACTGTCTTAATAAAAACAGTCAGGTCAGTTTAATTCAGGTTCAGTCAGGTTTTAATTTTGGAATAACAATCTGTAGAGAATCCGCGTCTTACAGATTGGAGGCTACAAAATCCCAGTTGACCAAGTCCCAGAATTTTTCTACATAAGTGGGACGGGCATTTCTGTAGTCAATATAATAGGCATGCTCCCATACATCACAGGTAAGCAGCGGCTCTTTGCCATCGGTCAGCGGATTGCCGGCGTTGCTGGTGCTGATGATCGCCAACTTGCCATCCCGGTCCTTAACCAGCCATGCCCACCCGGAACCAAATGTTCCTACTGCGGTTTGCGTGAATTTCTCTTTAAACCCGGCGAAAGAACCAAAAGCTTGATTAATTTCGTCGGCTAGCTTGCCGGATGGTTCACCACCGGCTTTTGGTGCCAGACAGTTCCAGTAAAAGGTGTGGTTGAAAACCTGAGCAGCATTATTAAATATTGCACCGCTGGACTTCAGTATGATTTCTTCCAGAGACATATTTTCGAATTCAGTGCCAACAATAAGCTTATTCAAATTGGTTACATAGGCCAGGTGATGCTTCCCATAGTGATACTCCAGGGTTTCTTTTGAAATAATCGGCTCCAGGGCATCCTGAGCAAAGGGCAATGCGGGTAATTTATGTTCCATTTTCATTCCTCCTCTTGATTAAGCTTGATTGAATTATACTATGAGTTTGGCAGAATACCAACGCAATGGCTTTATTATTTATTTTACGGTTACAGGTTGGCGTTGTTTTTTACTCGGGTTAAACTCTTTTCGATTTCAGAAATATCCGGCTTGAATTGCAGCAGTTTCCCGTCTAACATTAATATTTTTCCGTCAACTATCGTAGCATAAACATCGCTGGCTTTGGCCTGATAGACTAATTGGGAATATACTTTTGCTTCACTGAGGGGACGGGTATGCCAGGCGTCCAGATCTACTATGGCAATATCAGCTATTTTGCCCGGCTCCAGACTGCCGATTTCATTTTCCAGACCCAGAGCTTTGGCTCCGCCCAGGGTAGCCATGGCAAATACAGTTTCAGCCGGCATACTGGTGGGGCCATAAATCGGCTTTTGTATAAGAGCTGCCAGACGCATCTCCATAAATGCATCAAGATTATTGTTGCAGGGAGGACCATCTGCTCCCAGGGCAACATTACAACCCATTTCTAAAAGTTCTGGAATTTTAGCAATTCCCGAGGCCAGTTTTAGATTGGCAGCGGGACAATGGGTTATATTGGTTCCACTCTCCGCCAGGATATTCATTTCGGTTTTATCTATATGAATGCAATGTGCCAGAATCAATCGCGGTGAGCATAAGCCCAGGTTATTCAACCAGTTGATATTGCGCATGCCCCACTGAGCCTCAATTAAATCCACTTCCGCCCGGTTTTCAGAGGCATGGGAATGAATTATTATGTTTTTTTCGCTTGAAGTATGGCTGATTTTTAAAAGCAATTCCCTGCTGCAGGATAGGGCAAAGCGGGGGCAAAAAGCATAATTGATCCGGCCATTATACTTTCCGTGCCATTTTTCATAAAGATCCATACTTTCCTGCAGAGCATTTTCGGTAGTATCCAATAGGGCGGGCGGGACATCTGCCCCGTTGTCCATCAGGCATTTTCCGCCCAGATAACGGATACCTGACTGGCTGGCAGCTTCGAAAACTGAATTAGTATGATTAACCGTCGGCATATCGGCTATAGCTGTGGTCCCCCCCCTCAGCAGTTCGGCACATCCCAGAATGGCAGAGTGATATAAGGAGTCCTGGTCATGAGCAGCTTCAAGCGGCCAAATACGCAGTTTCAGCCAGTCCAACAGTTCCAGGTCATCAGCCATACCCCGAAACAGGGTTTGACATAAATGAACATGAGTCTGGATTAATCCGGGAATAACCAGTTTATTTTTGGCATTTATAACCTGAACAGCCGGGGTGTCGTCTAATTTTCCTATAGCAGTTATTAACCCGTTTTCAATCAGCAGGTCTGCCTTTAAAATATCGCGGGCCGTATTCATAGTTACAATGGTACCGTCTTTTATCAGTATGGACATAAAAGCCCCCCTTTTCGGATTTATACTAATTAAATTTATTCTACAGCTATTTTACCTTATATTTCAGCTTTTACCTTCATACCTTGCAGAAGGGGGGATTAATATTAACACACCTGATATGCTCAATTCCAGGGTGGGAAGTTTAATAATCAGATTATCCGGACCGGCGATTGCCGGCATGATACTGTACTCTTTACTTAGTATAATTGATACTATTTTTGTTGCCCGCCTGGGGGCCTTGCCGTTAGCTGCATTGACATTGACTATCCCTGTCCAGATACTGCTGGTTTCCCTGTCATCTGCGACCGGAACCGGTATAACTTCTTTAATTGGCCGTACTTTGGGAAGCTCAAATATTAAAATGGCCAATAATATTGCCTGGCATGGTATAATCATCAGCCTGGTTTACGGACTGGGATTTATGCTGTTGGGATTAATGTATGTTGATAGTTTGTTATTGTTATTTGGTTGTACCGCCGCTGCTTTTTCATTATGCCACGATTATTTATTTATAGTCTTGTCAGGCTCCATGTCTATTTTTATACCCATGACTCTGGGCAACATTATACAGGGGGAGGGGAATACAGTTACTCCCGTTCTGGTATCGCTTTGCGGAATGGTTTTAAATGTTCTGCTTGATCCCCTGTTTATGTTTGGCATCGGAATATTTCCGCCCCTGGGACTTAATGGAGCTGCTGTGGCCGGTATTCTGGCCCAAATAATATGTACAGTTCTTATGATTATAATAATAAGAAAATCGCATTTTGGGATACTTACCTGGAATATTTCCCACTTCAGAGCGGATTGGCAAATAATAAAGGGGATATATCAGGTGGGTATGCCTACTATGGTAATGGAGTTGGCCGGAGTTGTTGTACTGGCTTTATTAAATCGGGTATTGGTTGGTTATGGTTTTACGGCTGTGGCTGCCATGGGCATATTTATGCGGGTTCGTTCGCTGGCTTATATGCCGGTATTTGGATTAGCCAATGCAGTTATGCCGGTAGCGGCGTTTGCCTTCGGGGCAGGCAAGTTGGAACGCGTAAAAGAAACTCTGGTTAAGTCGATTAGCCTGGCAGTATTTTTTATAACGGCAGGTTGGTTGTTTATGCAGCTTCAACCGGCCTGGATTATGAGTTTTTTTACGCAGGATGCGTATCTTATAAAGGTTGGAGAGTCCTGTATAAGATTGACAACGCTTTTTTTACCGGTCATGGGGCCATTAATAATGCTTTCTACCGTTTTACAATCAACGGGACGAGGGATGCAGGCAATGTGGATATTTTTATCCCGTCAGGGAGTATTCTGTTTGCTAATATTTCTCTTATCAGGTTGGTATGATTTGCAGGGTGTTTGGCTGGCTTTTTCTATTTCAGAATTGCTGTCAGCAGTTATGGCGGTTCCGTTCATTTGGCATTTCTGGGAAGAACAGAGTAGAAAAAAGATTCCTGTGCAGACTATTTTCATGGGAAGATACCTGGTTAATCGTTGGTGGGCATGGTTAAGGTGAATTAATTTATAATCAACAGGAGAATTATAAATAAAAGGATTTATTATTATTATGAAGAATTAATAATTACTGGCATCAGGAAGATGCTGCTAGCCACGAAGGTTGGGTTTTATAACCGTTACCCCCGGCGTGGTTATTTTTATTTGAGTAAAACTTATCTGTTTGAAAAGATGTTATTATTAACAAAAAGGTGGAGGTTATTTTGTGAAAATCGCAGTTGTAGATGGACAGGGCGGAGGAATTGGACGGGTTATAGTGGAAAAACTGCGTCAGGAGTTTGGTCCCCGCTGTACAATTTTAGCCTTGGGTACTAATGCACTGGCCTCTTCGGTGATGCTCAAAGCTGGTGCCAATGAAGCTGCCAGTGGTGAAAATGCAGTGATTTATTCCAGTTCACGCATTGATATAATAGCCGGTTCAATATCTATCATAGCAGCCAATGCGTTTTCCGGTGAACTGACCCCCCGTATGGCGGAAGCAATTGCCACCTCGGAGGCGGTCAAGGTATTATTGCCAATTAATCGTTTTAATATTGAAGTCTGCAGTACTATGGATGAACCTTTGCCTTTGCAGGTAGATAATCTGGTGGGCAGAATTCTAAACCTTTATAACCATAAATTAGCTTATAAAAAAGTATAACCCGGAAAGGTGGTAGTAAATTTATGTGTAAAAACATGCCGCCCCTGGAACTGGCTATACAGTTTCATGGCCATGTATGCCCAGGATTGTTGTTTGGAGTCAGAGTAGCTGAGTTTGCTCAGCATAAACTGGGTGTAGACGTTGATAAGGATGAAGAGTTATTGGCTGTTGTTGAAAATGATTCCTGTGCTGTGGATGCAGTTCAATCCATTTTGGGCTGTACTTTTGGTAAAGGCAATTTAATTTTCAGAGATTATGGCAAGCAGGTGTATACCATTGCTAGTCGTGAAAGTGGTCGGGCTGTCAGAATAGCACAAATATTTGGCAGTATGGACGGCCCTGAATTCAGACGGTTTAGCCAGTTAAAATCCCTGACCTGTCTAAGCCCGCAGGAAGAAAACGAATTAGAGGAATTGTTATCAGTTTTATTTGAACTGATAATGTCCAAACCGGTCGATGAACTGTTTAAGTGGCAGGAAACTGAGATGCCGGAAGTGGAAAAAGCCACTATTATGCCGAGTATTGAATGTCAGATTTGCGGAGAAGGAGTTATGCAGTCGCGGGCTAGTACAACTGATCGGGGACTGGTTTGCCCGACTTGCAGATTGGAGTGTGAGGTGGATTTTAATGTGTGAGGCTAATGTTTATCTCTATAAAGGCGGTCAGGAAGAGTTGTTCATGGAAAAAGTGGATCGCATAATTCCCGGTGAAGATCAGACCTTATTTATGGAGAGTATTTTTGGTGAACGTCGCCGCGTAAAGGCGCGTATTACTGAGATGGAACTGGTTCATCATCGCATAATTATTGAAGAAATCCGTGAAGATATTGCTGACCCCACTTTGGAAATATGGTTGGAACCGGAAACTGATCATGGGCATTTTCATGAGGGTGAGGTAGTAGAGCTTAAACTATTGCGCGGATATAATATGAAATCTGCCCATGAAGGCGAATGGAGTTCCCCTCAGGTGTGGGTTGTAAACCATGATGGGGTTCGTCAGCAGGCTGAATTACATTGGCATGATTTAATCGGTCATATACATCTGGGCAGCGAAACTGACGGTTTATTGCAGGTGTATGCCAGCGAAACGGGCGAACAGCAGCTATATGCAAAATTACTGGTTGAAGTTGGGCATCACCATCATCATAGTCTGGAACCAATTGGTTTGCCGCTGGAGATTGTTCCCTGTGATAATTCCCATGCCCGCATGGGAGAGAGTTTTCAGGTACAGATATTAAAAGAAGGCAAACCGGTTGCCGGCAAAGAGGTACAGGCTACCTTTGCCAGTACAAATAGTCGGAATTATCCTCATGTAATGACTACTGATGAGGACGGAAAGGCCAGACTGTTTTTAACTGCCCGGGGCAATTATTTGTTTACGGTCAGGGATGATAATATCACCAGTACTTTTACTCTGATTAAGAGTTTTTAAGGGTCTGGATAAGTGAATAAAATTTATATCCCCGGTTGGTTATTACCGGGGATTTTCTATTATATCGCGGGCGGCAATAACCCCGGATACACTGGCCTGAATTAATCCTCTCGTAACCCCGGCACCATCACCAATGGCCCATAAACCATCAATATCAGTTTTTAGATGATTATTTAATTGAGGTCGGGCAGAATAAAACTTGGTTTCAATTCCGTACAACAGGGTATGATCAGAGGCAATTCCGGGCATAGCATTATCCAGTGCCTCCAGAAATTCCATAATTCCTACCAAATAGCGATGAGGCAGTACCAAAGACAAATCACCGGGAACTGCACCCTTCAGGGTGGGTTCCAGCATACCGCGTTCAATGCGTACTTTGGTCGAGCGTCGGCCGCGCTTTAAGTCTCCCAGCCTTTGCAGGATTATGCCTCCGCTGAGCATATTAGCCAGACTGGCTATATAACGGCCGTATATAACTGGTTGATTAAATGGTTCGGTGAATTCCTGGCTTAACAGAATAGCAAAATTTGTATTATCTGACTTGCTGTTGGCAAAAGCATGACCGTTTACAGTAATTATGCCGTTGGTGTTTTCCATAACCACATGACCATTGGGATTTACACAAAAGGTTCTGACCATATCATCAAATTTATGGGTGTTATATATTATTTTCGGTTCCCAGACATTGTCGGTAAATTCCTGCATGATGACCGCCGGAACTTCAACTCTTACCCCGATATCAACCTGATTATTATTGAGAATTATACCCAGTCGCGCAGCCTGTTCAGTAAACCACTGGGCCCCTTCGCGCCCGGGAGCCAGAATAACCTGTGGTGCATAATAGGTACTGGTATGAGTTCGAACGCCAGTAACGGCTCCGTTTTCGACTAATATATCCTGAACGGTCTCTCCGGTATGTATCTCAATCTTTTTATCCAGATAAGTACGCATATTATGAAGGACATTAAGGGTATTTTCGGTGCCCATATGTCTGATGCGCGCGGGTACCAGTTTCATACCGGCTCTGGATACCCTGGACTGCAAGTCGGCAACTATTTCATTATCCTGACCAAATAAACGATCCGGCGCTCCATAGTGTACATATATTTCATCCACATAATCAATCATATTTTGCAGGTTGTCTTTACCTATATAATTATTAAGCCAGCCGCCAAATTCTGTGGTGAGGGTTAATTTTCCATCGGAAAAAGCTCCGGCCCCGCCCCAACCGCTCATTATTGAGCAGGGTTTGCATTCCCGGCAAAAGGGGTTATCGTTACTAATAAGACATTTGCGTTGTTCTACGCTTTTACCTTTTTCCAGTAACAGCACATTTAAATTGGTGGTTTTAGTTATTTCCAGGGCAGCAAAAATTCCTGCTGGACCTGCACCCACAATTATAAGATCAAAATTATTTTTCATGTGTATAACCTCTTAATCTCAACCATATATTTACCCACCAGGTGTTGGGGCAACTGATTATTCTATATTCCTATACGATAAAGATTATATCATAACAACCGTGCAAAGAATGGTAAAATACAATACAAAGGGTTTTAAGCCGAAAGAGGGAGGGGTTGTCGTGCCGCTGCCGGCAGCTTATTTTTTATGGGGAACCGAAGATTATCTGATTGATAAAAAGATAGATGAGATTATTACCCTGGTTGAGCAGGAGTCGGGAGAGTCACCGGAGTTATTACCGGTTGATGCTGATGAACTGACGCCGTTGCAATTGGCGGAGAACCTGGAATTTAGCCCGCTGTTTTCCTGGCGGAGAATTGTGCTGATAAAAAAACCGGCTTTTATGAAAAAAACCGGTCGTAAGCAGAAACAGGCTAAAGAATATGAGCAAGTTCTGGCAACTTTTTTTGCTCAGAATAATTCCATGCAAACGATTATCATAACTTCCGCTGAATATGATAAAGCTCATCCGGGAATAAAACTGTTGGAGAAACATGCTGATGTCATTGGTTGTGAACGACCAAAACTAGCAGAAATGCGCAAATGGGTAGCCAATGAATTCAAAACCAGAAATGCGCAAGCCTCAAATGAAGCTATGGGGTTAATAATACAACATAGTTTTGATATGTATTATATGCTTAATTTTATTGAAAAACTGGTCCTGATAACTGAGGGGCAATCAATAACTGATGAACTGGTCAGACAGGAGATAGATGTATGGGAGACAAAGAATGACAAGGAGATTTTTGCTTTCATAGACGGGCTTATGAGTCGCAAAGTTGAAGAGGCGGTAAAGTCATATTATCGCCTTAGCAATTGGGGTAAAACACCGTATGAAGTAGTAGGTATGATCAACAGTCGGTTTGTTGCCCTGGCACGCATAAAGCATTATCTGGACAAAGGTTTTAAAAAGGAACAGATTATAATTCATACCGGGATGAAAGATTATTCTGTTACTAAGATGACGCCAAACAGCAGGAAGTTTTCCTGGGATGAGATTAATCAAATATTTGACTGGCTTTTAGAGGCTGATTATGCTATAAAGCGGACCGGCACAGACAATGAGTTGATTATGGAAATGCTTATTATGCGAATTTGCACCGGAAAATAAAAAACCTGCCGTTATGACAGGTTTAGCTGGGCTGACTTATTTGATTAAACTTTTTAGTTAATGCCGATTTTTTGCGGGCGGCATTATTTTTATGCAATATTCCTTTGGAGACATTTTTATCAACAAGAGAAATTACATTTGCCAGGTTGGCTTGAGCACTTTCTGTGTCATTACTGGCAAGTGCAGCCTCATATGTTTTAATCGCATTTTTTAGCCTGGTTTTTTGCGCTTTGTTTCTCAGGCGATTTTCTTCAGCTATTCTGGCTCTTTTTGCCGGGGTTTTGCTTTTAGCCACATTTTCACCTCCTTGATATTGAGTCAACAGGAATAATATATCACTCCAGCTGGCAAAATGCAAGAGCGTTACCGGCTTTTTCTGTGTGCGATAATTCATCGTTCTATTAGCTGCATGTCCACCATATTTTTTAAAGGGGATAAGAATTAATAACGAGGTGGACAGGATGAGACAAAATAATATTATAGTTTTTTTCCGCAGCATTTTATTTATACAATTGTTCGTATTTATAACCGTGATAGGAATAAGCATCGACTTTAATGCTATGGCCGGTAGTTGGGAAAGCAGTAATGGGATTAATTGGCCTTTTCGAATAATTGGAGTAAATCTGGATGAGAAAAATTCGACTGCATTGTTAGGCAATGTAAATGTATCAATGGCCGGACAGGTAAAGTCGGGTGGATTCAATAATTATTTGCAACAAGGTTTGGCCAGAGACTTGATGGTTAATGCCCTCCCTTCACTGTCATATAAAGATGATGAAATTAATGATCCGGTAGTCGAAAACAACTATCCGGGTAAATATGCAGTACCGGCAATTAAAAATCCCGATGAGGAACCGTTAAATAAGGAGTTATTAAATGCAGCCTTTGGTAATCGACCGGTGGTATTCTATTGTACGCACAATGGCGAAACCTATATTCCTGATTCCGGGCAGGCAAGGTTTAATGCCGAGAAAGGACTCATTAATCTCGTAGCCGAAGAACTTTCAAAAAATATTGGGAAGAAAGGTATTAGCAGTTGTTTTTATGACCGGGTACATGATTTTCCAGATTATGACCGCAGTTACACTGAATCACGCCAAACAGTAAAGGAAATTCTGGAAAAAGAAAATAATCCCCTGGCAATATTTGATATTCATCGGGACAGTATTCCTGGCATGGATAAAGCCCGGACAGTAAAAGTTAAAGAAAGAATGAGTGCTCAAATACTTATTATAGTAGGAACTGATGAGCGCAAATCTCACCCCGACTGGCAAAAGAACCACGCTTTTGCCCAGCGGTTATATGAAGTTGGTCAACAAATGTATCCGGGATTAATTAAAGGAGTGCGTACCAAAGCCGGAACCTATAACCAGGAATATCACCCGTATGCCTTGTTATTAGAGTTTGGAACCGACCAGAATAAATTGGAAGAAGTATTATACGCAGGGGAATTATTTTCTGATATACTGGTGGAGGTTTTAAAGGAGGAAGTTAATTAGATGCAATGGTTAGTCAGATGGGCGGTAATAGCAGCAGTGATTTTTATGGTAATCACTGCCCTTAATATAAGTAACCAGGCTGTTAATGATCTTACCGACGAGAGCGGAGATAAGTTTCTGGCCGTAGATATGCAAGACGGCAATCTTAATATGGATTTTTCCGGTAACAGTTATAATGTCAATATGGACAAGCTGAAGAATATTGAGTTATTGAAACAGGATATGGTAATTATTACTGAGAAAGTTGAAGCCCATTTTACAAAATCCTGGCGTATTTTTAAAGTGTTATTTCTGTCATGAGCCTTTAAACAGGATTTTGACTGATAATTGGAACCTGACCAACCTGACTTTTTTATTTTTAAAATCTCTTTTATGGAATGCGTATACTCCGTCTAATCACACAGGGTTTAATGCTACCGCTTAAAGTAAAGATAATTTTGTAAAAAAGGGATTGACTTCCCCTTACTCCTTCACTCCTCACTCCTGGCTCGGTGATTGAATAGCCGCATTGTATCAGTTATAATGTTGTAGTCCATTTGTGGACAAAATTAGCTCCTGGAGGAATAAATATTGCAGAGCAATATAAGAAACTTTTGTATCATAGCCCATATTGATCATGGTAAATCAACCCTGGCAGACAGGTTATTGCAGGCTACCGGTGCTTTAACTGATCGTGAAATGCGTGCTCAATTCCTGGATAAAATGGATTTGGAACGGGAAAAAGGCATTACAATTAAACTTCAGCCGGTACGCTTAAACTATACAGCCAGAGATGGGCAGGATTATATTTTAAACTTAATAGATACACCCGGGCATGTGGATTTTTCTTATGAAGTATCCAGAAGTCTGGCGGCCGGTGAAGGAGCTTTGCTGATTGTGGATGCTTCCCAGGGTATCGAAGCTCAAACATTGGCTAATGTATATATGGCTATGGATTTGAATCTGGAGATTGTCGGCATAGTTAATAAGATTGATTTGCCGGGTGCAGAACCGGAAGTAGTAAAAGATGAAATGGAAAATGTACTGGGCATTGACCGTAATGAGATTATTCCTATTTCTGCCAAAATGGGGTTAGGTATTGAAGAAGTATTGGAAGCTATTGTTTCTAAAATCCCTCCCCCAACTCCTGTGGAGGATGAGTCATTGTCCGCTTTGATTTTTGACTCTTATTTTGACTCTTATAAAGGGGCTATATGCTATATTCGCGTGGTTTCCGGAACAGTAAAAAAAGGTGATATTATACTTATGATGCACAGTGACAAAAAATTTGAGGTCACTGAAATAGGGGTGTTGAATCCTTATATGACTGAAGTAAATTCGTTAAGTGCCGGCGAAGTTGGATATCTGGCTGCAGGAATCAAAAACGTAATTGATACCGAGGTAGGAGATACAATAACTGGTGCCAATATACCTGTCCACAAGCCATTGCCGGGTTACCAGAAGGTAAAGCCTATGGTGTATTGCGGAATTTATCCGCTGGAAAACAATGAGTATGATAAGTTACGGGACTCACTGGAACGGTTAAAACTAAATGATGCGGCCCTGTTTTATGAGCCGGAAACTTCAGATGCATTGGGATTTGGCTTTCGCTGTGGATTTTTGGGGTTACTGCATCTGGAAATTATTAAAGAACGTCTGGAAAGAGAATATGACCTTAATATATTAGCTACAGCACCCAGTGTAGTTTATAAAATCATTTTAACCGATGGTGAAGAGATATATGTATCCAATCCCACCCGCTGGCCGGTACCCCAAAAGATTGATCAGGTTATGGAACCTTATGTCAAGGCTTCCATTATGGTGCCCAATGAATATGTAGGTGCGGTTATGGAATTAAGCCAGGACAAGCGAGGCCAATTTATTAATATGGAATATTTAAGCACACAGAGAGTAATGATTACTTATAAATTGCCGTTGGCTGAAATATTAT